>JAGFJJ010000048.1:300000-416066 GCA_024102815.1 Phycisphaerae bacterium | reverse complement strand
TTACACTCTGTCACGAACGGCCTCCGTGCCTCGGCATGATTGCGTTGGAGCAAACCCTATCATACCAGGTTCGAAGGCCTTCCTTATGCGCGAATCAACGTCAACTCATGAAATATCCGGGCTAGGGCGAATCCCCGAGGTTTGGAGCTTGCGCATTTCATTGGTTCTTGGTCGTCCTCTTGACCGGAGACTCGATCAGTACCGTTCTCGACCACGCTTGCGGCCGGCCGTCGTCCGCCCAAACGCATACGAGGCGAACGGCTTCGATCTCTTTGTCTCTCCGGTTCGAATCTAACTCCATGGCCATCGTCCACTCACCGTCAATGTAGACTTCGATCTTCGCGCTAGAGAGCCCTTCCGCGACGACGTGTGATTCCTTGTGCCCGGTGATTGTGAGATCGGAAATGCTGCGGATGAGCCGGCCCCGGCCTTCGATACCGGAAGCCTGTTCAAGAAAGTAGCGGATTCTGGCGGGAAATCGCCGCGAAGTCACCGCATCGGGTTCAGAGCGATGTACCAGGCTGATGACCTTCAGCAGGGCCCCTTCGCTATTGATCCTGAGGCTCGCCGGCTTCTCGGGCAGCCAGGTGATTCGCTGTTCCACATCCTCGGCGAACCGCCGTGCGAGTTGGGCTCGGCGCCATTCCCGGTCGAGTGTCTGCCGCGCGGCTTTGCCCGTCTGGGCCACCTGAACGGTGACCGTCCCGGCGAGGACAACGACGCTGCTCGTGAGCAACAGGGCCAGCATCACCTCGACCAGCGTGAACGCCGGTCCGCGCTGCTGCTCGTCAGCCGTGTTGACACAAGTGTGCGTTCGAATTGGTCTATGAATCTTCATGGCGGATTAGCCACACGAATTCCCGAATCCACCGTTCACCACGATACATGTCCGTCACGTGCTCCATTCGAAGCGTGATTTCCAAGGCGACGTTATGCTCGGAAATGTCAGCGCGACGTTGCGTTCGTTCCCATCGCCACCCATTCTCGAGCGCGCCCTCGTCCTGCGTGTCCAACTCAACCTTCTGCAGCCGCCATTCGGCGATGAGTTCTCGAGCGAGTCGCTCGGCGTCCAAGGAGAGGCGTGCGTCCTGCACCAGCTCAACGGAGCGGGCTTGGACGAGCAGCAGGGACGTCACCGCTCCTCCCATGATGACCAGCGCTGCCAGCACTTCCACGAGCGAAAGACCCCGGACTGGGCGGAAAGCTCGAAGCGATGTTAGCTGGCGACTAATCAAAGGGGCCTTTCCTGGAAATCACGGTTTCATGGTCACCCGTCATTCCGTTAATAGTGACGTTCGCAATGAGCCCGCCGGGCCCCTGCAATACGCCGCTATAGGCCTCACCAACGTAGCCCGGCGATACGGGGACACAACTCGGCGCAGTGAAGGTCGAACCGTTGTTCTGCCAAGCACCCCATGCGGTTACCCTCGTCCCCGCAGGAAATGAGAATTCCTGTCCTTCAGACCACTCCCAGCCCGTCTCCAGGCGCTGAAGCTGCCGAAGGCGGCAAACGGTCCCCGAGCACTCCATTCTGACAACCAGTCCGGTTCGGGTGGCAAGCGTCTGGGCCAGCGAATACGTCGTTGCGAGTTGATCACCGGCCGAGCGGAGTCGACTCTCCGCCGACAGTCCCGCCATTCCGAGTGTGGACATTCCTATTGCGGCGGCGACGAGCGCCGTCACCACAAGCATCTCCAACAGGGTGAAACCTCGTTGGCGAAGTAGCGGCTTCACTCTTTTGATCCCTCCAGCTCCCAGCTTGTGATGTCGCTATTGGCGCCCACGCCGCCTTCACTGCCGTCGGCACCAAGACTCAGCACGTCGTACACGCCACGTGTGCCGGGGTAGATGTAGATGTACTCCCGGCCCCAGGGGTCGAGCAGGTCGTTGCTGAGAATCCCGTTGGGGTGCTGCGGCGTCGGCTTCTTCAGGATGGCCAGTCCCTCGTCACTACTGGGATAGCGATCGGTCTCCATGAAGTGCAACGATAGGGCATTCTTGATCGTGGCGATCTCGCTGCGGGCCACATTCTGCTTGGCCGTCACAAGGTAGTCCGTAACGGATATGGTCACGACCGTGGCCATCACACCCACGATGACGATGACGACCATCAACTCCACGAGGGTAAATGCGATCCGCGAGAATTCTGACCGATGGGAAACCATACATGTGGCTCCTGACCTACGATTGCAGGACTTTGGTTGCCTCGAGAATGGGCATCATGGTGGCAAACACGACGAATCCGACGATCGCGGACATCACCACGATCATCAGCGGTTCCAGGACGGCGGTTGCCCGGCCGACCGCCAGGCGAACCTCGCTCTCGTAACCCTCCTTGAGTTGTTGGAGCATCTCCGGCAGTTCGCCCGTGTTCTGGCCGACGGCCATCACCCGACCCACGAGCGGGGGGAAGATTCTCGATTCTCGCAGCGAGGGAGCGATATCACTGCCCCGGCGAATGGCCTCGGCCATGCTTTCGACTTCCTGGACAAGGACGAGATGACGCGCACCGTCGTGTACCAGTCGCAGAGCTTCGACAAATGTCACGCCGCTTCGCAGCAGCATGCACATCGTCTGCGCGAAGTTGGCGATGAGCACCTTGCGCAGGAGAATTCCCACGACCGGTAGGCCTAGTTGCAGCGCGTGCCACCGTCGTCGGAATGGCTTCCATCGAATCAGTGCCGCCCATCCTGCCACGATCGCGACGCCTGCCAGCAAGAGAACCGGCCAGGTCGCGATCAGGAAATCGCTCAATCGTTTGAGTACGCGTGTCGCCAGCGGCAAGGACTTGCCGGATGCTTCCAATACGGCCAGCAGTTGCGGAATCACGTAGCTCATGAGGAACAGGACCACCCCCGTTCCCAGCACGGCGAGGATCGCCGGATACGCGAATGCGGAGGCCACGCGCGTTCGGATCGTCTGTCGCTCGCGGAGGAACTCGGCCACTTCGGTGAGCGTTCGGTCAAGATGGCCGGACAATTCTCCCACGCGCACCGCGCTACAGAACATCGGGTCAAACCATCCTTCGTGCTGCTGCAATGACTCACTCAACGATGCCCCGGCCGAAACACGGTCGCGAACATCACGCAATACGGCCGCGATCGCACCGGACCATTGCTCGATCAGGACACCCAGCGCCTCGCTCAGGGGCACACCCGCGCGCAGAAGCATCGCCAATTGCCGGGCGACCTCCGCGATCTGCTCCGCACGACCGCGTCGCCGCCAGGGCAAGCGCAGTTTGGGTCGGGACAGGGCCCGCGCCGGCTTGAATTCCACAAGGCGGAATCCCTGCTCGCGGAGCGTCTGCCTGCCGGCCGCGGCGGTATCGGCGGTGATTAGGCCGCCGGTCGAGGCGCCGTCCGCATCGCAGATTCTGTAGGAGAAAACGGGCATGTCCGTCTCAATCACCGATCCGGCTAATTCGTGATCTCCGCCGGTGAGTCTGCCCCGGCACCTTCATCCGAAAGCGTGATGCGTTGCACCTCATCCGCTGTCGTCGTTCCTCGAAGGAGTTTTCCCAGCCCGTCCTCGCGAAGGGTCTTCATTCCCGCCCGGCGGGCCGCCTGCTTGATCTCTCCCGATTTCGCACGTGACGTGATGAGCTCGCGAACGGCCTCGTCCACGATCAGCAGCTCGAATATCCCCGTTCTTCCGAAATACCCCGTGTTCGAGCAATGCTCACAGCCACAAGCGACAGGAATGGCGGGCGGCGCCGCGTTGAATTCGACCTGAAGCGAGCGCATCTCATCCGGCGAGAGCCCGCGCGTCACACAGCACTGCGGGCACACGACGCGAATGAGCCGCAACGCAAGTACCGCTACGAGACTGCTGGCCACGAGATAGGGTTCGATCCCCAGGTCAAGAAGTCGCGTAACGGCACCGGCCGCATCATTCGTGTGCAGCGTGCTCAAGACGAGATGCCCCGTCATGGAGCTCTGCACGGCCATCCGTGCCGTCTCCTCGTCGCGAATTTCGCCGACCAGGATGACGTCCGGGTCCTGGCGGAGCACGGCCCGCAGCCCGGTGGCGAAGTTCATGCCTTTCTTCGTGGATACCTGGGTCTGACTGATGCCGGGAAGCTGGTATTCGATGGGGTCCTCCAGCGTCAGAATGTTCAGTTCGGTACTGTCGAGGTGTTGAAGTGCGGCATAGAGCGTCGTCGATTTGCCGGAGCCGGTCGGACCGGTCACGAGAATGATGCCGTGGGTGCGTTGCAGAAGTGTAGCAAACCGCGCCCGATCCTCCACGCTCATGCCCAACTCGCCCAGTTCATAGAGCCGCGCCGACTTGTCCAGCAGACGAAGTACGACGCGCTCCCCTCGGCTCGTGGGTATTACGCTGATTCGAAGATCGACCGACCGGTCCCCAATGGAGACCGTCGTGCGCCCATCCTGCGCGATCCGCTTTTCTGCGATGTCCATCCCGCCCACGACCTTGATGCGGCTGACCACCTCGTCGCGGATTTCCGACGGTAACCGCAGGAAGTCGTACAGGACGCCGTCGATGCGGAAGCGAACCTGCACATGCCCGTCAAAGGGCTGAATGTGCACGTCGCTCGCTCGGCGCTTCACGGCCTCGAAGAGCACCATGTTGACGAGCTTGATCACCGGCGCACGGGTGGACGAATCCAGAAGGTCGCCGTTCTCGATGAGTTCCATCGCAACTGCGGTGTCCTCCGGACCACTCAAACCACCAAGAACACCCGCAAAATCGGCGTTCTGGCCTGCGTAGGCCTGATTGATGGCTCGCTCGATTTCGACCTGGGGAGCCAGCGCGATGGTAAATGGCCGGCGCAGGTACGCGCCCACATGGTCACAGGCGCCGCCAACCTTGAGTCGCGAACAAACAAGCGTCAGTGGTCCGTTCCCCGTATCGAGTGCAATAACCTTGTGGCGTCGTGCAAAAGAGATGGGGATTCGCCTTACGAATTCATCGCAGAAGTTTTCGGTCGAAATCGATGTCATTCGCTCCACGGGCAGGTGTTGCGCGATTGTCTCCTGGTACGTGGCTTCATCGATGGCTTTCAAGTCGAAAAGCCGATTCAGCACGAACAGCGGTGGTGTTTCGCCAGCCTCCAGCCGCGCATGAATGGACACGGCCTCACCCGAAGGCAAGCCTGCCCCTTGCAATAGGTCCTTTACGCGCTGCCGGAATCGGCCGACACGCTCGGCAACGGTTTCGTTCGGACTGGAGGCTAGCGCATCCATAGGTACTCACTGGGCGGGTAGTCGTTGTCCTCGACTTCCGCCTTCCGGAGCTCACCCCGGGAGAGGAACTTGAGATCGGCGAACCGATCGTCGCGGAGGACCGTCGGGCGGATGAATGCATAGATTCGCGATTTCGTGCGAATCCGGTCGCTGCTTTGAAAGAGTGCCCCGACCACAGGAATGCGCCCCAGAAGGGGTACTTCCGTAACCGAGTCCGTTTCATTCTCGGTTACAAGTCCACCTACAACGACCGTGTGGCTGTCCGGGATGGCGATCGTTCCCGAGAAGGTGTTGGTCGTGCGCGGTGGCGGGACGCCGACGGACCCGCTGCCCGTGAAATTGCTGAAGTTGAAGGAGTAGTCGAGGACGAGGTGGTCTCCCTGGGTGATATGCGGCGTAACCGTGAGTGTCGTGCCCGCCGATTCAAAACCTGCGAAGGAAGTTGTTGCCACGGTGTCCGATGCGTTGATACTCGTGAAGGGCGCTTCTTCCACGCTGCCGACCGTGGCCGTGGTGTTGTCGCTCAGGACAATCTTGGGTGTGGCCATGATCCGGCTGTTGCCGTGCGCCGCGATAGCCCGCACAAGAATGGGCGTCTCGTGGGGCCCGAGCACGACGCCGTTGAATCCTCCGCCAGGCTTGAATGATCGCTTGCCCGTCGTCAGATCGATGTCGGAGAGCCCGAAGCTGGAGAACAACAACGACTGAAAATCACCCGGCTTCTCTTCGTTCGCCACTTCCACTGCCAGGCTGAATGAGTCATTGAACGTGATCGCCACAAGCGTCATCTCAATGAGAACTTGCGGCTGGCGCTTGTCCAGTTCCCCCAGCAGCCGCTGGAGCTTGTCGTGGAATTCAAGCGGCCCAATGGCGATGATGGCATTTGTATGCTCGTCAAACGTCAGTACGAAATCCTCGCCGGTCACACGTTTGATCCGACGCTTCGTCTCGGCCGGTTCCTCACGTGGAGTCTGTGCGGGTGGAACCGGCAGATCCACCTGCCCTGGCTCCTTGGGCGGCCGGTTTGGTCCCGGAGGCTTGGAGACGTCCGCGGATGGAAGGGCCTTCGTGTCCTCCTCCAGTGACGACACAGTCACATTGGGCAGGACCTCCGAAAGCAGGGCGATCAGTTCCCGGGCGAGGCGATTGCGGGGCCTGTAGATACGCATCGGCCGGGCCGCCTCGGGGGTCCGTACGTCCTCCTTCTCCAGAAACTCCTTGAGCCGTCGATGCAGCGCCTGCGGCCCGGTCACATAAAGCCGATTCGTCGACTGGTCCAGAAAGAGCCGGGTTCCCTCTTTCCCCGCCGAGCCATCCAGCAAAGCGTTCTCCACCAGCGTCTGAAGTCGATCTGCGGACATGAAACGCGGTGAATACGCGACTGTGGGCCGGCCGTCCTCGAGGGGAACGTCGAATTGCTCGATGAGCTTCTGCGCTTCGGCGATGTTGTCTTCCTTGCCCAAGAGGAGGATTCCCGTGCCATCGAGCGTGGTCTGCACAACGATTTGCGGCTGATCACGCTCCTCCAGCTTGGCTTTCTCCCCAAGCAATTGGACAACGCGGTTCTGGATGTCGGCGGCGGAAGCGTGCGCGAGCCTCACGGTGACCAACTGCGTTTCCACCGGTGCCCGGTCCAGCAATTCGATGACTTCCAGCGCCCGCGCGATCGCGGACTGATAATCGGTCACGATCATGAGGCTCTTGTCTGGCACTTCAATGACGGATGCCTTTGACGATAGGAAGCTGCGGGCATGCTGGGAAATGCGCTGCAACTCCCGAGACCGTGTGTGGATGACCTGCGTGACGATTTGATTGGAAGACGCCGATTCGGGTTTCCCATCAGCCGCTCGAATGTCACCCGTGTGACGCTGCGCTTCTTGTGTCGCTACGATCCGTAACCATCCGTCCAATTCACCGTCCACGAGGGCGAGGTCGCGCATGCGCAGCATGCCCCGCAGCAGTTCGAGGAGTCGGTCCTTGGGAATCTCCAGTTCGCTGGGCCGAAACACCAGCGTCTGGTTGTTGAGCTCGTTTTCGTAGACGATCTTCACGCCGGTTGTCTGGCTCACATAATCAACAAAGGACGTGAGATCCACCTCGTCCGGGTAACTGATGGTCACGAGGCCGCCCGATTGGGCATGCGACACCTGGCCGGACCGGGCGCGGCGCGGCCGTGGTCTGGTCTGACCGGTCACTGGATCCGCCAGCAGCCCAGCCGCAAGGACCAGTACGAATGTCTTCTTATACCAAGGATGGCTGAGGACTTTCACAACCGGTTCCTGAATATCCTCCCAATGTCCGATGGACCTAGAAGAACTATCGGAAGCGACTGCGGGTCATTCCCGTACAGTGTCTGAATAGCGCCTCGGTCCGATAACGAGGTATGGCGTAGTTAGCACAATGAACTTCTGGATCAATCATACAAGATCGATGGAACATCCAGAAGAAGGACGACAGATGGACCGCACACTACGCCGACACGAATTCCTGGGTCTGATTTTGACTCTGCTGATTGCTGGCTGCGCGGCCCCCGGCACGCGTCCTTACGCACGGGCGACGAAGCAACAGCCGGCACGCAATCCGCTCACCGCGAAAAAGCTCAACGATCAGGGGCTTCGCAAGTTGGAAGATGGCGACAAGGAAGGCGCCGAAAAGAGCTTCCGAGCGGCCATCGAGCAGGATCTCTACTACGTTCCCGCCCACAACAACCTTGGCTTGGTGCTTTTGAAGAAGGGCGAGTACTACGACGCTGCCTGGGAATTCCATACGGCGGCGAAGCTGGCCCCGGAACAATCCGAGCCTCGAGCCAATCTGGCTGCCCTCTACGAGGAATTCGGTCGACTCGATGACGCCATTGCGGAGTACGAGTCGGCCCTGGACATTGACCCCGACAATCTGGCGGCCATGCGGCATCTCGCCCGGGCCTGTGTGAAAGCTGGCCGCAAGGACGAGAAAACGCGCAATCTCCTCGAACGGCTCACCACGCATCCCGACGGCGATCAGTGGGATTACTGGGTCAGGGGCCAGATCATTCGGTTCGGCAGGAGCGAGAACCGCCTTTCACCGGAGAACAAAGCGCCTTAGCGCAGGCTTCGTCGCGCTCAAGAGCCGGTGCGACACCAATTCGAGCGTGCGGCCGTATATAGATGAATCGGCCAGGCGCAATTGCCCGCTCACGAATCATGGGGGTCATTCGAGATGTTTCGTAATCTGCTTGCTGCCATGATGGCGCTGATTCTTGTCACGGCCTGTCAGACAGGCATCGTCTCCCAGGATGGGGATTCCGTTTCGCCCCCGGCCAATGACAATGCCAGCGATAATTCCAATGACAATCCCCCGCCTGCGGAAGACCCGACCGACGGTGAACCCCTCGCCGAATTGACCGAATCACAGTCGCTTGGCGTACGGGCGTCTGTGCGAGCCGCAGAAAGCATCCTTCTCAGCGCCATCTCTCTCCTCCCGGTCAATGACCTCGAGGCCATCGTCTCCGGCAGCGAGCCCACTGGCAATTGTCCATCCGTTGATCTGACCTTTACCGGAAACAGCCTGACCGGCTCGTTCGAGTACGGCGACGGTTGCGCTCCTTCCGCGCTCGAGAATCTGACGGTGGCTGGGTCCGTAGGCGGAGACTTCTTCTTCGTGGCAGAAGCCTTCGACCTGGAAGCCCGGCAACTTGGCAGCTCGGTGCTAAGTCTGAGCGGTGAGCTCGGGGGTGGGTATGCATCCAGTGGGACGCGTACTACGTTTGCGCTGAATGTGAATCTGACCGACGAAACCGGGCTGGCCATTTCCGGCGCGGCCACCGTGATCGTTGACTACGAAGCGGGTGAAGTATCCATCGCAGATGCAACGATCATGGTGGCGCGGGCCGACTTCTCGACGACCGTTTCCTTTGAGGACATTTTGCTGCCAACGGGGAGTAGCACCTTTCTGCCCACCTCCGGCTTTGCTGAGTTCCAGGTAGATGAGGGTGCCGGCGCGGTCCACAGGCTCGAACTCACATTTCTGCCTGAAACGCCGACCAACGGATTCCTCCTGGTCGGCGTCGACAACGGCGAACCCGAGTTTGCCAGCCTGAAGTTTGGTGAGTAACCCGGAGCGACAGCTGCATGCAATGATCAGCGGCGAACGGGAGGATTCCTCTCGATAACTATTCAATGCAACTATCGGAGGCGCTGGAGTTCGTCCAACCGACAAATGTGCCCAGCGACCAACAGGAGCGGGACTGTTGGTCAGGCGGTTCTCGCTGCGCGTCGCGTCAGCCTTGACCGTCCCACTGATGTTGCAACCCACGATCCGGAATCGTGCATGCGTTTTCGCGGCAAACTCCACTATTTGCACACCGATGAACAGGCCGCTCACGATTGGTACCTGCTGGAGGCCGCGAACCTGCACACGGGCGGCCCACGTAACAATAGTGTCGATACGGCGAGATTGACCGTCAAGAACCCTGCCGACTGCTACGTTTCCCAGCGGTCCAAAGGAACGAAAAGCGCGGCTGTCCACTTTGTTTGGACACAACCGATTGACTGAAATATTGTGTTGAACGGCCGTTGCGCGTCCAGTCCGGTCCGGATCGGCATACGAGCTCAGGCAGCCGCTGCGAGCCTCGCATTGGACAGCGATCCTTGCAGTTCCGCCGGAGCCTGGGACGGAACGAGAACGAAAGTCGTTTCATTTGGCAATGCCGAGGGCAAAGTCATGCGGCCGTTCTTGCTCATCGTTCAATCCACAATCGTGCTGCTCTTCGCCACATCCTACGTGTGGGGAATGGATCCATCCTGGGTTGCGCGCGGCCACAAGGAAATGGTTGCAACCGAGTCCGAACAGGCCTCGCGTGCCGGACTTGCAATGCTGGAGGCAGGCGGAAATGCCTTCGACGCCGCGGTCGCCGTCTCGTTCGCGCTCGCCGTGACGCGCCCCTATCACACCGGCTTGGGCGGCGGCGGATTCCTGATGGCCCGCCTCGCCGATGGACGTGTCATCGTGCAGGACTTTCGTGAGAGAGCTCCGAAGGCCGCTACATCGGACATGTACGTCAAGACTGACGGCGCAATTCCGGAGCTGCGCCCCAGCGAGTACGGATACCGGGCGGTAGCCGTGCCCGGCCTGATCGCAGGTCGTTGCTGGATTCAGAAGCAGTACGGTAAGCTCGACCTGGCAACGGTGACCAAGCCGGCCATTTCTCTCGCGGAGAGCGGCTTCGCCGTTGACCGGCGCTACGTGGACGCAACAGAGGCGGTCCTGGCGATTTACACCAAGTATCCCTCGCTCAAGCACTCGTGCGGCTATGTGTGGCGGACGCACCTGCGCGAGGGCAACCTGCGCAGCGCCGGGGATGTTCTTGTCCAACCCGAACTTGCCCGGCTGATAAGCGGTATTGCCAAGGACGGCCCAGACTTTTTCTACCGAGGGCCGGTGGCGGATGCCCTGGTGGGCCGGATGAACGCAAACGGAGGGATCATCACACGGCGTGACCTTGCCGAATATCAGCCGAAGCTCCGCGAACCGCTGATCGCCACCTATCGCGACTACACGCTGATTCTCATGCCTCCGCCTTCATCTGGTGGCATTGCCATCGCCCAGACCCTCAACATTCTCGAGCAACTGAAGTTCTCCGAGGCAGCGAAACAGGATCCCATCAAGGCGTTGCACTTCCAGGTAGAGGCAATGAAGGCCGCGTTCGCCGACCGCGCAGCGTACCTGGGTGATTCGGATTTCGTCGAAGTTCCGGTCGATCGGCTCACGTCGAAATCGACCGCCGCGGCTTATGCGGACAAGATCAGCTTTCCCCGACCGAAAGTCCCAGAGAAGGACAGTCCCAAGCGCACTGCGGTGCCGGATGACGGCGGCACATCTCATTTCTGCATTGCCGATCAATTCGGCAATGTGGTTGTGAGCACGGAAACCATCAATACAGAATTCGGATCGCTGGCGGCTGTTGACGAGTGGGGACTGATTCTGAACAACGAAATGGATGATTTCACTGCTATCCCCGGGGAGCCCAATGCGTTCGGCCTGGTGCAGTCGCCCGCCAATGCGATCGCGCCAGGCAAGCGGCCGATATCGAGCATGTCCCCAACGATTGTCCTGAAGGGCGATGAGCCGTTTCTGCTTGTCGGCGCCGCGGGCGGGCCCCGCATCATCTCCGGCACACTGAACGTCATCCTCGGCGTATTGGACCATGGCCGGCCGCTCGCCGAGGCAGTCCAGTCACCCCGCCCGCATCACCAGTGGCAGCCAGACAGAGTCTTCTTCAACCAGGCACGGACGGGCAACGCTCATTTCGACGGCATCCCCCTCGATATGGCTGCGAAGAAACTCGGCGAGTTTGGGCACGAAGTCAGTGACATACCCAAGCGAAGCGTGGTTCAGGCCATCATCAAGACGAGAGACGGTTGGATTGGCGTGTCCGATCCCCAAGGCGGCGGTCAACCGGCTGGATACTAGGTGCCATTGGCTTGGGGTCCGACTACTTGGTCGTGGTTCGACTCATTCAAACTGGTGCGTTTCGGTGCGGCCGGATCGTTGACCCAACCATCCCGCGCCGAAATCCTCTTGGCTGCTTATCTATTGTGCATAGCCGACCTTGGGCCGGCGCTCGTGCAGTTTGCCGCAACCAAGATGACGCTGGCCGGCTTGGTCTTTGCCAGCGAAACGGGTTCGTCCGGATTGCATATGTCGATCCCCGAACTGGCGCGTAGCCAAATGATGCGGCACCGGCCGCTGCAGGACGGCTCCTCGTCGACATCGCCCCTTCAACTGTGACTTCAGGAACGTAATGCCAATACCCGCGGTCCGACGGAAAACGGATGACGAGATGTAAACATTTGTCTGACAAGGAGTTGGAAATGGGCGATACAGGACTTGAACCTGTGACCTCCTGCGTGTCGAGCAGGCGCTCTAGCCAACTGAGCTAATCGCCCTTAATACGAACGGGCGACTATAGCACGTCGGGCTCGGCATGCAAGATCGGGCGCATGCCGCGCTCGAGCTCGATTACAGGACCGCCCGGCGCCGCGGGAAGGAGGATCCATGCCTGCAGCTGTGGACATCAAACGCATCGGCGTACTCACCGGCGGCGGCGATTGCCCCGGCCTTAACGCCGTCATCCGCGCCGTGACCAAGACCGCCATCACCAGGTTCGGAATCGAGGTCGTCGGTGTTGAGGACGGACTGCTCGGGCTCATCGAAAACCGCATGCATCCTTTGACCTTCGAATCCGTGTCCAACATCCTCGACCGCGGCGGCACGATCCTCGGCGCGAGCAACACGGCCGATCCCTCACGCCACGTCGTGGGCAAAGACGCCGAAGGCAACCCCATTCGCGAGGACCGTCGAGAGCAGACCGTGCGTAACATCCAGAACGCCGGGCTGGATTGCATCGTCTGCATCGGCGGCGACGGCACCATGTCATCGGTGGCCAAGCTCGCGGATCGCGGCGTTCGCGTCGTCGGCGTGCCCAAGACCATTGATAACGACCTGATGCATACGGACGTTACTTTCGGATTCGACACGGCCGTCGCCACCGCGACCGAAGCCATCGATCGCATCCGCACCACGGCTGCGAGCCACAGCCG
This sequence comes from Phycisphaerae bacterium, assembly GCA_024102815.1. Lineage (NCBI taxonomy): Bacteria > Pseudomonadati > Planctomycetota > Phycisphaerae > Phycisphaerae bacterium. Next base: position 403,279 of record JAGFJJ010000048.1, on the reverse strand, counting down.
GGTCATGCTCGTGGAGACGATGGGCCGCAATGCCGGATGGCTGGCACTGCACAGCGCCGCGGCCGGCGGCGCCGACGTCATCCTCATCCCCGAAATCGAGTTCTCACTCGAGGCCGTCACCCAGCGATGTATCGAGCGAAGCCGCCACGGAAAGGCCTATACGCTCGTGGTCGTGTCGGAAGGCGCCAAACCCGTCGGCGGGAAGGTCGTCGTCGATCGCATCGTTCGCGAATCGCCCGATCCCATCCGCCTCGGCGGCGTGAGCATGGTGTTGGCCGCACAGATCGCCGAGCGAACCGGGCTGGAATGTCGCGCGACGATCCTGGGTCACGTGCAGCGCGGCGGAACGCCCACGGCCTTCGATCGGGTGCTGGCGACGCAATATGGATTCCGGGCGATGGAGTTGGCTATGGAGGGGAGTTTCCAGCACATGGTGGCTATGCAGGGCGGCAAGCTCACCAGCGTCCCCATCGCCGACGTGGCCAATCGCCAGCGGCTCGTCCCGCTCGACGACCCCGTACTCCGTGCTTGCCGCGCGACGGGGGCGAGTTTCGGCGAGCCGATGTAATCCGCACCAAGCGGATCTACCGCGCCCCGGGCCTGTATCCCCAATAGAGCTGGGGGTGGTTCCAGATGGGTCTGGGATTGTCGAAGTCGCCCTTCTCCACGAAATCCGGGCCATGGAAGCTGGACACGCCGGTGTCCAGAAAGAGAACATTGGCAAGTGTTCCGTGGTAGTCGTGCCCGACGTTTTCCTGTTTGCCGGCCATCTGATTGTCGTAGATGTCAAACATGAACACGGTATTGGGTTCTCGTGCGTAATCTCGGGCCCAGATCGGATGCTCCGGGCCGCGATCGGGAAAGTCCGGCGTCAGCGTGCTCTCCATGCCGTCAAGCACCATATTCATGCCATAGTGAAATTGGTTCTTCCCTGACCATGATTTGTAATAAGGGCTATTGGCATTCTTGGCGGGGCAGATCCATACATGCAGATCGGGATACTCTTCAATGAGTTCCCCATTGCGCTCGACATCCGCATAGCGAGGAGCACCCAGATACGGTGGCAATACGTTGAACCAGGAAGTCTTGTCGTCCAGTCGGAGGTAAGTTCCCTCGCCCGGCAGATAGTCATCGAACTCCTCCCGGTAATACGTCGTCGCAGTTCCCCACTGCCGAAGGTTGTTGGCGCACATTAACTCGCGCAGCCGGGCCCGGGCGAAGTTCAAAGAGGGCAGCAATACCGCGAGCAGGAGGAAGACTATCCCGATCACAACGAGCAGTTCGATGAGCGTGAAAGCTCTGCCACGCGGGCGCGAGCAGGAACGGCAGGACATGTCGTGTGCTCCTCGGCCGAGGGAACAGATGGGACTCGATCAGGAGGCCGGCGCCGCGCATCGGCCAACCTCCCTTGTGGAGCAAGAATAGCAGGACGAATCCGGGTGGGAAACAGGAAACTACCGGTTTTGCGAATTGAGGATTCTCCCCTGCCGATTGGTTCCCTGTGAAAACTCGAAGGACCGACAGAGTTCGTCGAAGAGGTCGTAGAGTTCGTCGGGAATCGGGCCCTGGTCCACCGCAAGGGAAACGGCGAAACCACCGCCATTCCGAAGATTCGCCACCCGCACGACTGTTCTTCCGGCGCCGCCGAGCAGTTCGATGCCCCCCGCGGAACCAATCGGGCGTTCGGCTTCGATCATCTCCTTCGAGCCCGTTAATCCGCCCTGCATGACGGAGTTAAACAGGATAATTTGCCGTGCGGTATCCCGGGGTGACAGGGGCGGATCTTCGAGAATCTTCCATACGAGAAGATTGGCCTCCCCGCTGCCTTCGAACGGCCGCGTGAAGCGAATGATCTCCGCCGATGTCGTGCGAAACGGGGCGGTGTGTTCAAAACCTCGGGGCACCCGAAAAGACGCATTCCATCCGGGAGGCGATATGGCGAAGCTGAGGGGATCAGCCCTGCGAGAGAGCGATAGTTGCAGTGCCAGAAGGGTCGTCGCAGCGAGTAGCAGTATCGCCCCGGCAAACGTCCGCCACGGAATCGCAGCCTTGGTGGTTGAATAGAGTTCGACGCTCATCCGTGGCTGCATGCTAAGGAGCCGGGCGCATCGTCACAACCGTTGACGCCCACCGGCGTCCGCCCTAGATTGCGGCGAGCCGAATTAGAGCTACTGAAACTTCAACTTACTTCAGACGGAGTCGCCGCCGGCCAAGCGGTGGCGGGTGGCGATCGCTGAAAAGGAACCGAAACTCGGGCGGATGGACGACTTCCGTCGATTCTTCCTTCGCGGGCTCGCCGCCCTGGTCCCTACCCTGCTGACCTTCGCCATCCTGGTGTGGGTTTACCAATTCGTTGATGGCTATGTCGGCCGGTATATCACGAATGGCCTGCTCGAGGTCTGCCGGGCCATCCGAGATGAACCTGCCCGCGTGCTTGTGGATCGCGAGTTTGATGCTCTTCGCTACGGAACGCCCATCGACCGATGGGACGAACGCACCGGGCAGCGGCTGACCATCGAGTACATGACGATTCACAGCAACGCTTTAGTCAGCCCGAACGATCGGATTCGCGGCGCGGCGTTCGATGCCCGCAGCCGGGCGCTCTGGGAGATCGCGTTCCGGAAATTCCATTTGCACGTTCTCGGTTTTGTGATCGCCATCATCCTCGTATACTTCACCGGAATGTTTCTGGCGAGCTTCATGGGACGAACCATGTGGCGGATGGGGGAAGGCGTCTTGAAACGCATTCCCGTCATCCGGGCCGTGTACACCAACGTCAAGCAGGTCACGGACTTCCTGCTGACGGAAAAGCCGCTGGCGTTCTCCGGGATGGTGGCGGTACAGTATCCCCGGCTCGGGGTCTGGTCGCTGGGCTTGAGCACCGGTCAGGCCATCAAGGCCATTCAGGGCAGCGTCCCGGAGGAATTAGTGACGGTCTTCATCCCGAGTTCACCGACGCCGATGACGGGGTACGTCGTTCATGTTGCACGGCGGGATGTAATTGATCTGAACATTTCCGTGGACGAAGCCTTGCGGTTCATTATCAGTGGCGGGGTGATCAAGCCCGGTGCCATGATTCCATCGGAACCGGTGGCGAAGCCGGAGGGCGTGTCGCCGTAGCGGGCGCCCCACCATGACAGGGCTTGCCTGGTCATGGGTTGGACATGCAGATAGCCGGATGTTGGATACCGGCTTGGACCTGGGAGGATACTTGTGCAGATTCAAATATCCGGTCGCCATGTGGAGGTGCCGGCGGAACTGCGATCCTACATTGAGGAGAAGATCCAGAAGCTGCCTCGCTTCTACGATCGGATTCACGAAGTCGAGGTAATTCTCGGACACGAGTCGGAGTTGTTCACCGCGGAGATCATCGTCCGCGCCGACCACAAGCACACGTTCGTGGCCAGTGAAACGGGCCCAGATACGTATGCGCTCGTGGACGCGGTCGTGGACAAGCTGGAACGCCAGCTGCGGAAGCACAAGGAAATGCTGCGAAATCACAAGCACGACGGTCCCAGTCCGTCGTAGGACGCACGTCATCGGTTTGCCCCGCGGTCGGGGCAGGCCCGCCCGGATGCGGGCGGACCCGAGGCCGAAGACCTTAATGACTGGTCATGGATCTGCGCATGAAGCTGTTGGACATCATCCACGGACCGTCCATTATCGCCGACCTGGAGGGGACAGATCGAAATGCGGTGATTCGGGAGCTGGTGCAATCCCTGGCCGACCACGGCGCGCTCGAGGCCGATGATGTCGATGAAGTCGCCAAGGCGGCCATCGCCCGCGAGAAGCAGGGAAGCACGGGTTTCGGAAAGGGCGTGGCGGTTCCCCACGTCAAGCACGAGCGGGTCAAGAAGATGACCGCCGCGATCGGTCGTTCCAGCAGGGGTGTGGACTTTGCCGCTCTGGACCGCGCGCCGGTGTTTACCGTGGTGTTGCTGCTCAGCCCGGCCAGTGCTCCGGAAGAGCACCTCGCCGCGATGGAAAAGATTTTTCGGTACTTGCAGCGCGAGAATTTCCGCCGTTTCCTCCGGCAGGCGGAGAGTCGCGAGGCCATCATCGACCTGATCAAGGAAGCTGACGGCATGCAGGAGGAATGACCCGCCCGGGTCGGATGCGCAGCGCGGGGACGCCCCGGCGTCCGGGAGAGGCGGATCGCGTTTGTCCGGTTCCAATCACGAAGCTTCACGCGAGGTAACGGTCGATCTTCAGGAGGGCGTTCATGCCCGTCCCGTGATGCGGTTCGTTGATCTCGCCTCCACATTCAAGAGCGCCGTTCGGGTTCGAAACGTGACGCGAAGGGGCGAGGAAGTGGATGGCAAGAGTGCCATGCACATGATGCTGCTGGAAGCCACCCGAGGCTGCGTATTGCGGATTTCGGCCGAGGGGGAAGATGCCGAGCAAGCCGTGGGCGCGCTCGCCGAACTGGTTCAACGCGGGTTTGACCAAGAAACTTCGTGAAGCAAGATCGGGCGCAAGCGTCGTTGGATCAGCTTGTACCGCCACCGCGGCAGACCGGCGCATCGCTTTCTCGACAGCCCGTTCCCCGCGCGGAGACCGAATGGCCCATGGAAATCCTGCGAGGCATCTCCGTCGCTCCCGGCGTCGCCATCGGGCAGGCCGTCATCCTGGAGGCCGAGGATTTCCGCATCCCCTTCCGCACGATCTCCTCGGACCACGTCCCCATGGAGATGCAGCGTCTTGCCACGGCCGTGGAAAAGTCGATCGAAGAGCTGCAAAAGCAGGCCGATTGGCTCAACATCAACTTGGGGCGGGATGCCGCCAACGTCTTTACCTGGCATGTCGGCGTGCTCCGCGACGAACACCTGCGCCAGAACATCGAACAGCTGATCCAATCCAAGTACGCCACCGCCGCCTATGCCACCAGCACGGTGATGCGGAACTACCAGCGGCGGTTCATGCAGATGAACGACCCGCTGCTCGTCGAGCGCATGCGGGATGTGCAGGACATCGAGCGCCGCCTCCTGCGCCACATCCTGGGAGAAGGACGTGAGGACCTCGGCCATTTGCGTAAACCGGTCATTCTCGTGGCGCATGACCTGACGCCCACCCAGACCGCTCAGCTTGCCAACACGAAGATCATGGGCGTGGCGCTCGACGCCGGGGCAGCCACGTCGCACACGGCTATTCTCCTGAGATCGTGGGGTCGGCCGGGTGTGATCGGCCTGAACGATGTCTCCACGCGGATCAGCGGCGGCGACACGGTCATCGTGGACGGCTCGAACCAGCTCGTCATTGTCAATCCCAATGAGGCCACGCTGGAGGAATACCAGGTACAGCGTCAGGCTTACATTCGCCTTACCGACGAGTTGGGCGAACTCAAGACCGTTCCCGCGGTGACCCAGGACGGGCGGCGCATCACGCTGCTGAGCAACATCGAGTTTCCGCACGAATCCGCCGCCGGACTGGAGAAGGGCGCCGACGGCGTTGGCCTGTACCGCACGGAGTTCCTTTTCCTTCGCCCGGAGGGTGCTCCATCCGAGCAGGACCAGTACGAGGCGTACGTGGCGGCCATCCGCGGGGCATGCGGCAAGCCGGTTACAATTCGGACGTTTGACCTCGGGGCCGACAAGTACACGCAACAGCGACGCTACGAGCAGGAGCGAAATCCCATGCTCGGACTGCGTTCGATCCGCTACAGCCTCGAAAACCTGGACATGTTCAAGGAGCAGCTCCGGGCGGTCCTGCGGGCGTCGGTCGAAGGCGATGTCCGGCTGATGTTCCCGCTGATCAACAGCCTCATGGAGTTCCGCCAGGCCAAAATGACGGTTCGTGACGCCATGGAGGATCTGGAGGAGGACGACATTCCGTTTCGCCGGGACATTCCGGTAGGGATGATGCTCGAGACACCTGCCGCAGCCATCCAGATCAAGGAATTCTGCCGGGAAGTGGGGTTTATCAGCATTGGCACGAACGATCTCGTGCAATATCTGCTGGCCGTCGATCGGGGTAACGAACGGGTCGCCCGCTTCTATAATCCCTCGCACCCGGCCGTGCTGAGAACGGTTCGCGACGTCGCCAGGGCTTGTAATCAGGCGGAGGTCGAATGTAGTCTATGTGGGGAAATGGCGGGGCAGCCGTTGTATGCCATCTTTCTGGTGGGGGTGGGCTTGAGCAATTTTTCGATGGCGCCGGCCAATATTCCCGAAATCAAGAAGCTGATTCGCCTGATCTCCTTTTCCAAGGCGCAACGTGTCGCGAGAAAGGCGCTGAGTCTGGAATCCGAGAGGCAGGTAACAAACTACTTGCGTGACGAGACACGGAAATTACTTCCGCAGGACCCGATCTGAAATTGGACAGCGTGCAAAACCGACGCCGGGATAAGGCTCGGCGGCCTGCGGGGCGGGATTAGAGTGCATCATGCCGGCAACGGGCGGGACGGCGGCTATCTCCGCCGTCGTTGAACAGCGCATCCGCTGGGTCATCTTTCACGCCGTGAATGGCGACCTGCGGTTCATTTCCCATCACGATACGCTGCGGCTGTTCCGCCGGGCGTGCGCTCGAGCGGCGCTGCCCATTCGCTATTCCCAGGGTTTCAATCCGCATCCCAAGATCATGATCCCCCTGCCCCGTCCGGTGGGAATTGCCTCCGACGTGGAGGCCGTAGTCTTCGAGCTCATGGAGAATTCCGACGACGTGCCCGCACGGCTGGGGCAGCAGCTCCCGAGGGAGATGCCCGTTCATCAAGGGCGGCGGCTGCAGGAGGGAGAGCGTCTCCAGCCGCGGAGTGCCGCTTATCGCCTGTCGCTGGACGGCGCCGCGCCGGAGGCATTTGCCTCCCGCGTCACAGAGATCATGGCATCGCCGACCCTGCCTGTAACGAGGCAAACACCCGGCGAACCGTCCGCGCGAACCGTGGACATTCGCCCGTATCTTCAAAGCGTCGAGCTGGAATCCGACGCCGTACGTTTCGAACTGCTCATCGAAGGAGGACGCACGGCAAAACCGGCAGAGATCGCCGGGCTCCTCGGCTTCGACGCCACAACAATCAACCATCGAATTCGGAGGCTTCACGTGACGTGGGCCTCGTAAGGGACGAGAACAAGCATGGCCAAGAAATCAACCGGCACCAAGAGCGCCAAGGCGAAGACGACCAAGCGACCGAAGCGTCGTCCTCCAGCCAAGGCTGCCGACAGCGGTGCCCCAGAGGAGAACGAAGGCATGGAAGCTGCCGAGGCGCCCGTCGCCGTTGCACAAATGGATATCGCCGACGTCGCCAGACCGGACTCGTCGGCGCCCGCGGAGAAGGAAAAGAAAACGCCGCGTCGCAAGCGCGTCGCGAAGAAACGAACGCCCGCAAAGTCGAAAGACGGCGACGCGACGGATGCCACCGCCGAGGCCGGCGCGGACGAATCGCACGAAGGGTCCCCTGCCGGAGAATCCAAGCGGAGCGAGACGCCTGCGAGTAATCAGCGCTCCGACAAGCGTCGTCGTGGCGGGCGCGGGCGGTCGCGAACCAAGGAGCCGCAGAAATCCACTGGAGTACCGGCAGATTCTCCCGAAGTTGAATCCGACACGTCATCCGTTGGCCCGCGCACTCGCGATTCGCAAGCAGATCGGCAAGACGATTCTGCGGCGCCGCTCGAGGCCGTGGCGCAACTGGAATCCAAAGTCGTGGATTGGGATGACGCGCTTGGCGAAGTTGACGGGGAGTCAGCTTATGAGGAACCGCGCGGCGCCCCCGCCCTTCGACTTGCCGAGGCGCCCGACGATGGCACAGACGAATCGCACGATCAATCGAGTGTAGGTCAAGAAGGCGCGGCCGGGGTTGAAGACGCCGCGCAGCGCTCCGGCGAGCGGGTCGAGGGGCGCCGTGGGCGGCGTCGCGGTCGGCGCGGCCGAGGTCGCGGTCGAGACGAGGGACGCTGCGAGGATCGCGCACCGGCCTCCGATCAGCGGCACGCCCCCGATGAAAAGCGGGCGGAAGCCCAAGCGGGGCGACCGGCGACGTCCACGGAGAAGCGAACCCCGGCAGCCAAGCCGGCGCCGCTCCCCGCTTCAGCGCCGGCGACATCCAAGCGATCCGCTACGGATCTGTCCGGCCGGCAGATGATCATCAACGTCTCGGGCACGGAAGAATGCCGCATCGCCGTCATTCACGAGGGCCAACTTGAGGAGCTGTTCCTGGAGCGCGCCTCGTCGCAGTCCCACGTCGGCAACATCTACAAGGGGCGCGTCACCAACATCGAGCCCGGCATACAGGCCGCATTCATCGACTTCGGACTTCCCAAGCAGGGTTTCCTTCACGTGTCCGATGTTCAACCGCAGTACTTCCCCTCGCACAGCGGCGGAGCGTCGGAAGAAGTCGGGCGCAAGATCCCGCGGTTGAATCGTCCGCCGATTCAGAAGTGTTTCCGGCGCGGGCAGGAAGTCATCGTGCAGGTCACGCGGGAGGGCGTCGGCACAAAGGGGCCGACCTTGACGACCTACCTGTCCATTCCCGGCCGGTTCCTGGTCATGATGCCCGGCATGAGTCGCCACGGCGTTTCGCGCAAGATCGAGGATGACCAGGCCCGCCGCCGCATGCGCGACATCCTCAACGAGCTGGAGCTTCCTTCGGGCATGGGCTTCATTCTTCGCACGGCCGGGCTGGACCGCAATAAGCGCGAGCTCCAGCGTGACCTGAACTACCTCCAGCGCCTGTGGAAGACGGTGGCCGATCGTATCCGCAACCAGCCCGCACCGGCCGAGCTCTATCGCGAATCCGACCTCGTCACGCGCACCATCCGTGATATTTACTCGACGGAATTCAATCGCATGGTCGTCGACGACGAGGAGACGGCCGAAAAGGCGCGCGAGTTCCTGCAACTGGCCATGCCCCGCTCCAAGACGCAGGTCGACGTGTACACCGACCGAGAGCCTGTATTCCACCGCTACGGAATCGAGCAGGAAATCGAGCGCATCAACATGCGCCACGTTCCCCTGTCATCCGGTGGGTCGCTGGTCATTGAGTCGACCGAGGCGATGGTCACCATCGATGTGAATAGTGGGCGCTTCCGCAGCCTGGACGACGCGGAAGAGACGGCCTATCGCATCAACATGGAAGCGGCCGGTGAGATCGCCCGCCAACTCCGCCTGCGCGACCTCGGCGGGCTCATCCTCTGCGATTTTATCGACATGCGCTACGACCGGCACATTCGCGCCGTGGAGAAAAAGCTCCGCGACGATTTGAAGAAGCACAAGGAACGCGTGCGCATGCTGCGGATGAGTGCCTTCGGCATCGTGGAGATGACCCGCCAGCGGCAGCGGGCGTCGATCCGCCGCAACATGTACTACGATTGCCCGCACTGCCGCGGCGCCGGCGTGGTCAAGATGCCCGAGTCGGTCGTGCTCGATGTCATGCGCATGATCCAGCTCTCGGTGTTCCAGCCCGATGTGCACCGCGTAACCATCTCCGTAGATCCCGACGTGGCCATGCGTATCCTCAACACCAAGCGCGCGGCCATCGCCAGGATGGAATCCGAAAGCGGCAAGACCGTGATCATCCGCGGCGACGCCAACTTCACCACGGACCAGATCGAGTGCGCCTGCGAGGATTCTCGCGGCCAGCCCGTCAACGTCGGCTGGCAGATGAAAACGACGGGAAAGTAGGACGGTTCAAGAAGAGCTAACGTCCGTGTGAGCAGACGACGTTGGCGTTCGCGACCCCCGCGGCCGTGGCCGTCGCCACACCCGGGCAGAAGGATTGATCGCCGATGAACCGGTGCGGGCGGCGCATCTCCTCCATGGTGTGACGATCGAGCATGAGCTCGACAAAAAGGCTGTTTTCGGGCTCGGGGCGATCCTCGCGGGCGATGTGCCCGTAGCCCAGCGTGTGACCGATCTCGTGGGCGCAGACGTTGGCGAACACGTTGACCCACTCTTCAAACGTATACGCCGCGCCGAGTTGGCGGATGCGTTCACCGTAGATAATGGCCGAGTTGTCGTCCTGACGATCGCAGGGGTCGTATTCGGCTTCGCCGATGTCGCCCTTGCCGTCCGGGCGGACGTTCTGGGTCATGTACACGACCGTGTCCGCGTCTAGTCCTTCGATGTCGTCCTCGCCGTTCATCACGGCCACTGAGGCCTCGTCCCACTCGCAGTAGATTTCCACGATCCGGGCTCGGACGCTCTCGCGAAAGCGATCGGCGTCATCGGCCAGCGTCCCGCCGTCCACGAGCGGAAAGTCGGACAGATCCATGCCGTCGAATTTCGTTCCCGGATACATGATGCTCGAGCCGCCCGTCCAGTCGAGCACGACGGCGGCATTGACGGCCGTCGCAGCGGAGAGCGAATCGCCGCACTCGGCGACGAAGAGCGGCCGGTGGACGCCGGCCAGACCCGGCAACGATCCGCATCCGGCGGAGAGCAGTCCCAAACAGAGTGCCGTCATCTTGGCACATCTGATCGGCGCGCAGAATGTCCGTGGCTGCGTGGACAGCTTCGTTCCCTCCCGTCGCCCTGCGACGTTGAATGCAAACTCTGGGGGATGCCGTGAGCTGATGGCGGGATGCGGGGTGGTTGCGTCGAGTTCGGACCCGCGGTCAGCGAGCCGAAAGAAAGGCCGGAAGCACCACCCCTCCGCGGGTGCTCGTTAGGTTCTTGGCGCGGGAAAAGCCGAAGTCAACATGGCCGCACCGCCCACACCAACGACCGATAGACATGCATCAACGGCAGGTCCTGTTCTGCGATCTTATCGGAGACAGCGTAAAAACCAGCAGTGGCCGCCCGGATTCCTGGCGCTTCGCTCGCGCAATTCCGCATTCGTCGCAACACGCTATAATCCGCCCCGCGGCCGCGCGGCGCGGCGAGAGGACGACGAATGTTCGGCTATCGACAGGTATGCATCGAGGCCCTGGGCTACGCCCTGCCCGAAGAAGTCGTGACCTCGGAGCAGCTCGAAGGCGAGCTGGCCCCGGTATACGAGCGCTTCGGACTTCACGTTGGACGGCTGGAGCTCATGACCGGCATCCGCAAGCGGCGCTTCTGGGCGCCCGGAACCATGCCCAGCGATGCCGCGACGAGAGCGGGACGCGCCGCTTTGGAGAACGCCAACCTGTCGCCCGGCGACATTGATGCACTCGTCTTCACCGCCGTCTCGCGGGATTGCCTCGAGCCGGCGACGGCATCGGTCGTCCACCACCAGTTGGGCCTACCCCGCCGGGCGGCGTTCTTCGACATTTCCAATGCTTGCCTCGGTTTTCTCAACGGGATCGTGACAGTCGCCAACATGATCGAACTGGGGCAGATTCGCCGCGGGCTGGTCGTGGCGGGCGAAAGCAGCCGTCCCCTGGTTCGCACCACCATCCGCCACCTGCTCGAATCGCCGAATCTCACTCGCGCGGAACTCAAGCAGGCCTTCGCCTCGCTGACCATCGGCTCGGGCGCCGCCGGCGCCGTCGTCTGCCACGAGTCCGTGTCAAAGTCGAGGCACCGATTGCTCGGCGGCGTCAGCCGCGCCGCCAGCGAGCACAACGAACTCTGCCGCGGCAGCGGCGACAGCGGTTTCTCCGCCGACGCCGCCATGACCATGAGAACGGATGCGGAATTGCTCCTGGAAGGCGGCTGCGAACTGGCCGCAGAAACGTGGAAGGAATTCAAGGCGCATTTGGAATGGGATGAGTTCGACATCGGCCGAACGTACTGCCACCAGGTCGGCAGCGTGCACCGTGACCGGCTCTACGCCGCACTGGGACTGGACGGCGCACGCGATTTCTCCACCTTCGAGTTCCTCGGCAACGTGGGATCGGTTTCGCTTCCTCTGACCCTGGCGATGGGCGTCGAGCGCGACCCGCCCGCCACCGGAACGAACGTGGCACTTCTCGGAATCGGCAGCGGACTCTGCTGTGTCATGCTCGGCGTGCGTTGGTGAATGAGAACATGCACGAACTTCCCGACGACGTTCGCGCATTGTATCCGTTTCCTTCGCGATTCCTTTCGATCGGCGAACATCGCCTGCACTACGTCGATGAAGGCGACGGCGAGCCGCTCGTTCTGCTGCACGGCAATCCGACGTGGTCGTTCTATTGGCGGGAGCTGATCGGCGGGCTGCGCGATCGCTGGCGGGTGATCGCCCCAGACCACCTGGGCTGTGGGCTCTCCGACAAGCCTCAACGGTACCCCTACACGTTGTCCACGCACATCGAGAACGTGTCGAAGCTGATCGACCATCTTGGCTTGAGGGAAATCAACCTCGGCGTGCACGACTGGGGCGGAGCCATCGGCTTCGGCTGGGCCGTTCGCAATGTGTCTCGCGTCAAGCGGATGATCGTCTTCAATACCGCGGCGTTCTTCGGCCCATGCCCGTGGCGAATTCGCATCTGCAGGATGCCGCTGATGGGCGCGATCGTCGTTCGGGGACTCAACGGCTTTGCCCTCCCCGCGACATGGATGGCCTGCAAGAACCGCGTACGCATGACCTCGGCTGTGCGCCGTGGGTACCTCCTGCCCTACGATTCGTACGCGAATCGCGTGGCTGTCCTGGAATTCGTGCGTGACATTCCCTTGCGTCGCGACACGCCCACGGGCCGGCGCGTCGCAGAAATTGAAGCAGGACTCCCACAACTTGCCGACAAGCCCATGCTCATCTGCTGGGGGGGCAGGGACTTCTGCTTTCACGACGGCTTTCTGGACGAATGGCGCCGCCGCTTTCCCGAGGCCGAGGTGCATTGCTTCGCCGACGCGGGCCATTACGTCGTCGAGGACGCCGGTGAACGCCTCCTTCCGTTGATCCGCGGATTCCTTGACGAGGGGCCCCATACCCGTTCCGCCGCGAGCTCGGATTGAACCCGAACTACGCAGTCAGATATAGTCCCCGTGAGGACATGCCGACGAGCCGCCGTAGCGTGCCCGTTCCGCTCCCAATCGGATGAACCTCTCGTGACCGAACGGCCTCAACCGGAAAATCCCCACGCCATCGATATCGCAGCGCAACTAGGCGCGTTCGCTGTCGAGTTTGACGCGCGGCTCGAAGTCTTCCTCCGTCCCCCCGCCGGTGTTCCCCCGAGGCTCGCCGAGGCCATGCGTTACTCGGCCCTTGCTCCCGGCAAGCGCATCCGCCCCTTTCTGGTTGTGCGTTGCTGTGAGCTGGGCGGCGGCACGAGGGACGATGCCTGGCCTGCCGCCGTCGCCATCGAATGCGTACATGCTTTCAGCCTGATCCACGATGATCTTCCCGCCATCGACAACGACGACCTTCGGCGGGGCCGGGCGACCTGTCATTGCCGCTTCGACGAGGCCACCGCCATTCTCGCCGGCGATGCCCTCCTCGCTCGGGCCTTCGAGGTTATCGCCACCTGTGGACTGGATTCCGATCGAAAAGTCCGCCTGATTGCCGAGCTTGCCGCGGGGACCGGCTGGATGGGTATGATCGGCGGCGAACTGGCCGATGTTCTTGGGGAGCACGAATCCACCTCTTTGGACCGAACCCGCTTCATTCACGAGCGTAAGACGGGATGCCTGATGGCCTCCGCCTGCCGCATGGGCGCCATCGCCGCCTGTGTGGACGAGGATTCGGTCGAGGCGCTTGGCCGGTTCGGCCTGCATCTCGGACTGGCTTTTCAGATTGCTGACGACCTGCTCGACGCCACATCCACGTCGCAGGCCATGGGCAAAGCCACCGGCAAGGACGCACGCGTCGGCAAGCAGACGTACACGCGTTGCTGCGGAGTCGAGGCGAGCTGCCAGGCTGCCCGCGATGCCGCCAGGGAATGCGTCCAGGTTTTGGGACGCTTTGGCGCCGCGGCGGCCGATCTTGCGGCGCTGGCGAGTTATGTCGTTGACCGAAATTATTGAAAACATTGAAATGACGCGACCGGCCCGAGGCGTATAATCCTTCTCCTTCTTGCGCGATGGCGAGTCGTTCGCCGGGTTGCGCCCGTCTCTCGTGGCCTCGCCCGCTGATCTGGAGTGCTTCTGCGAATGAGCCTGCTGGACCGGATTGCCTCGCCCGATGACCTGCGGGCGCTCTCTATCGAGCAGTTGGTCCGGCTGGCGGAGGATATCCGGCTGCGCGTCCTGGAAGTGGTTGGCAAGCGCGGCGGGCACCTTACCAGCAATCTCGGCGTGACCGAGCTCACCCTCGCCCTGCACCGTGTTTTTGATTTCACCGCGGACCGATTCCTGCTCGACGTCGGCCACCAGTGCTATCCGCACAAGCTCATCACAGGTCGGAACGGGCAATTCGACCAACTCCGGCAGTCCGGCGGCGTAAGTGGATTTCCCGAGATTACCGAGAGCCCCTACGACCTCTTCAATGTGGGCCATGCCGGGACGGCAGTAGCGACGGCCGTGGGCCTGGCGCGGGCGGATGAGGTCATGGGGCGGGATACCCGCGTTGTCGCTCTGGTCGGCGACGCCAGTATTGTTAATGGGTTGGCGTTCGAGGGACTGAACCAGGCCGGGCTGCTCAAGCGGCAGTTCCTGGTCGTGCTTAACGACAACGAGTGGGGTATCTCGCCGACGCAGGGTGGATTCGCCGAGTATCTGGCGAAGTTCCGAGCCAGCACGTTTTATGAGGACGTCAAGGATCGCACCAAACAGATCCTCCCCCGGCTGCCGATCCTCGGCCAGCCCATGTTCGATCTGATCGCCCACCTCAAGGAGGGCATCAAGGCCACGGTATCGCCTGGGCAGATTTTCGAGGCCCTGGGATTTCAATACGTTGGGCCGGTAGACGGGCACGACATCGGCCACCTCGTCGAGCTGCTCGAGCTCCTCAAGGACGTGCGGCACCCCGTCTTGCTCCATGCCCATACGGTGAAGGGCAAGGGATGCGATTGGGCTACCGCGGAACCGGGGCGCTACCACAGCCCCAAGCCTTTCGCGGTCGAGGCGGGAAAGGTCCGCCACAAGAGCGGCAAGGGAAAAAGCTGGACTCGGGCCTTCGTTGAGTGCCTCTCGGAGGTCGCCCGCAGGGACGACCGCGTTTTCGCCATGACCGCGGGCATGCCCGACGGCACAGGGCTCCTGGCCTTCGGCGAGGAGTTTCCGGGTCGGTGGCGGGATATGGGCATCGCGGAAAGCTGCACGGTGGACGTGGCCGCAGGAATGTGCAAGGGCGGTATGCGCCCGGTCGTCGCAGTCTATTCCACCTTCCTTCAGCGGGCTTTCGACCAGGTGTTTCAGGAGGTCGCCCTCCAGGGTCTTCCGGTCATTTTCTGTCTGGACCGCGCGGGACTCGTCGGCGGCGACGGCGCCGTGCACCACGGATTCCTCGACATCACCTACCTGCGAGGTCTTCCGGGCATGGTGCTCATGGCCCCACTCGATGAGGTCGAGCTGCTCGAATCGCTCCATTTCGCGCTGACGCTCGATCGACCATGCGCGATCCGCTATCCGCGGGACGACGTTCCCGCGCCGATGCCCGATTGCCCGAAGTTCGAGCTGGGCAGATCACGCCGGCTGCGCGACGGATCGGCCGTCACGATCCTTTCCTACGGCGCAACCGCAACGTGCGCGCTGTCCGCGGCGGAAATGCTCTCAGAGATGGGCATCGACGCCGGTGTCGTGGCGGCGCGGTTCGCCAAGCCGGTCGACCGCGACATGGTCTCGGGGGCCCTGGCCGACGGCAGGCCCGTCGTCACGGTCGAGGATCACTCCGTCGCCGGCGGGTTTGGATCGGCCGTGCTGGAGACGGCGCAGGAACTGGGTCTCGACGCCTCCCGCCTCGTCCGCCTGGGCATGCCCGCGGATCGGTTCATCTCCTTCGGTTCGCGTTCCGGTCAATTGGCCGAGTGCGGTTATGATGCGACTGGCATCGCCGCGACGGTTCAGCGCCTGGTGGAATCGTCTTCGCAGGATGCCGTTCTGGAATCGGCCGTGGCGGACATCGAACCACGCTCGAAAAGTCGATCGCGGCGGGTGCAGTCGACAAGGGGTTGAGTTGCGCTCGGATTATGCAAAATCGCGCGATACAATCGACCGATTGCGAGCCTGAACCTGAATCGATTTGCCTGTAAGCCGCAGCTTTCGCTCGTCTGAGGAGCCCCGCCGTGTCCACCAAGGCGAAAGATCGTCGCGTATATCTGCTTGGCAATCCGCAAAAGGCCGAGGCAGAGCCCCTTCTGAAGAAGCTGGAGTCCTTCGCCGCGTCGCGGTGCAAGCTGGTCGGGGCGAGCATGGGGCTGGACGGGCGGCCCGCCGTGGCGGCCGGGGCGGAGCGGCTCATCGTCCTCGGCGGCGACGGCACGCTCATCGGCGTGGCCCGCTCACTGGGGCAGGATCAGATTCCCCTCATCGGCGTCAACGTAGGGAAGCTCGGATTCCTTGCGGAGTTCTCGCCGGACGAAATTGTCTCCACCTTCGACCGGGCCGTCTCCGACGACGGTATCCTCCGCCGCGGCGCGATCCTGCACGTGACCATCCACCACGACGGCAACGTCCGCGAGTCGCACCTGGCGATCAACGATTGCGTAATCCAGGCCGGTCCGCCGTTTCGACTCATCAGCCTGGGGGTGGAGATCAACGGGGACCACCTCTCGCACGTCGAAGGCGACGGGCTGATCGTCTGCACGCCCACGGGCTCCACGGCCCACAACCTTTCCGCGGGCGGGCCGATCATGCAGCCCGGCGTCGATGCCATGGTCCTGACACCGCTCTGCCCCCACTCGCTCACGCACAAACCGCTGGTCATCGAGCGTGACGCGGTGATCGACATCCGTCCCGCCAAGGTCAACGAAGGGACGACGCTGATCATCGACGGGCAGGTCTCGGCCCCGCTCGGCCTCTCTGAGCGGGTCAGCGTCCGCCGCTTCGAGAAGGACTTCATCCTGGTGCGCAACCCGCTCTACGCCGGCTGGCACAAGCTCATCAGCAAGCTGCACTGGGGAAGGGCGCCGAGTCACTTGTAAGGCAACAGGCAATAGGAAGAGCAAGAGGGGATGATTACTCCTGTTTGACCGCCAACCCTCGCTCCGTCACCAGATACACCGCGAAGCTGCCCAGCCAGTGGCCGCCTTCGTATTGCTGATTCTCTATAGCCAACAGACCGGCGTCGGCGTGCTCCTTCGCCGCTTTGAGCAAGCCCGAAATACGCGGATCGCCCGAAGGCAGCCCTGACGCGATGCCCTGCAGCATCCACGCCCGCGAGAGATTCAGCCCGTCCAGATGAACCAGCTTGCCGTCGGAGCGATCGGTAACCACGGCCGGTTTCAAGAATGACGAGGAGCCGTCGAGGCTGATCTGCGGCAGGAACACGCCCAGCCACGCGGCGAATGCCGGCGGGTCGAGCACGCGGCGCATGAGGTCGGCCTCGGCCAGGGCGGGGGAGAGGAAATCCTCCCCGCCGGGCTCGAAGGCGAAGTTGGCGGCCGGGTCGGAGAGATAGTAATCGCGTGCCCGCGCGGCGATGAGCTGCTGCATCTCGACATCGCCGGTGATCCGCGCCCAATCGAACACCAGTCCGAGGGCGAAGGCCGTCTGGCTGTGCTCGCCGGTGCGGACGGGGTGGGAGAGCTTGGGCAGCCAATCGCGGAAACGCTGCGCGGCCTGCCTCTCCAGTGGGGCGAGCGTCTCGCTCCAGCGACGGGCTTGAGGCTCGTCCCATTCGTGCAGCTCAGCGGCGAGTTGAAGGAGCCAGGCCAAGCCGTAGGGGCGCTCAAAGGATTTGCGGCCTTCGCCATTCAAGTATGCAACCTCGGCGGCGACATGCTCCGGCGCGGAGCTTTCGTCGAGGGCTCTCCGAGCCTTGATGGCGGCGTCGCTCTCCGGCCACCTGCGCGCAACACGAACCAGAAGCCAGTGGCCGTGCACGGCCGAGTGCCAGTCGAAACAGCCGTAGAAGATGGGCGTCAGTTCGCGCGGCGGGCGGGCGTCGGCGTCGCTGTTCATCACGTGGGCGATCTTGCTGGGATACTCGCGATGAACGCACTCGAGGGCCATGTCGGCGAAGCGGAGAACGCCGGCGTCAGG
Organism: Phycisphaerae bacterium; assembly: GCA_024102815.1. Taxonomy (NCBI): domain Bacteria; kingdom Pseudomonadati; phylum Planctomycetota; class Phycisphaerae; species Phycisphaerae bacterium. The sequence goes on along the minus strand of JAGFJJ010000048.1, from coordinate 385,369 downwards.
TGGAGAGGGCGGCTCGGCAAGGACCGGGCAGATCAGCACGAAAACCCAGAGAATGCCGATGTGGAGTCGCATCTTCATGTTCCCCCTCCGAGAACGGTGTGCGACCCCTTTCGGCCGCGATGCAAGTACGTATCCCATTTACGCCCCTCGATGACGAATCATTATCGCAAAGTGAACGAACGCAGTCGCGAGCACAAGAGCCAGCATTGCAATCAACGGCCAGGCCACGAATTGAGGCGGCTCGACTTGGGCGGCGCGAACGACGAGCACCGCCAGCAGAAGAAACAGCATGGAGATTTCGGCCTGGATCCACGAGAGCGCAGACCGACCCAGGCGATACTGTACGGCGGCATTCTTCTCCGTAATCCGCACGGGATAATTGAACAGGCGAGGATGCCGGGAGAGTTTCGCCATCGCGACGACGCAAATCAGGGAAATCGAGGGCAGCAACCAGAGCCATTGTCGACTCCCCCAGCCATCGGCCTCACCGCGCCAGTTGAAGTGGACGGGGATGCGTTCGGGCAGTTGGAGTTGGGCCACGAGTACGAGCGCAAAGGAGGCCATCACGCCGCCGACGGAAACCGCGCGCAGAACATAATCCATACGTGTTGTGGGAAGGTCGAGTTTGGGGCGTGCTTCTGTCCGGCCGCGCTGATTCATGGACACTTCCGCTCTTGAGGTCGATGCTCCGTCGCTCGGATTCCCATGCTTCCTTCACGGCCATTCATGATGATTGCGAAGGTTCCTTGGGCGGATTCGTCTGACCCTCCTTTACCAGGGCCAACAGAATCTGACCCGGCTTGGTGGATGCGGGCTTCTCTGCGGTGGCGAATTGAAGCCGGCCATCCTGCATCGTGCCCAGAACCACGGCCGAGGCGCCGTACATCTCCTTGAACTTCTCGAAATTGAAGGACTCCGAGAGCGGCGTAGCCTTGACGACCGCCCCGTTGGCGACCCGGGCAGCCAGCACGTCCTGATCGATCTCCTCGGAAAAAAGCCGGCGCACCTCGCCGTGCCCGGCGGCGACACCCTTGTTCTTGGTCGACCGCGTCACGGGAATCATGTAGCACGAGGACTTACCGAATATGCGCATGAAGCGCTGGGCAGACAGCAGGTTGACGCTGTCGTTGGGCGTTGCGGCGACGAGTCGCCCAATGCCGCCGAGATCGATCTCGTCCAACAGGTAATCAGACAAGATGCTGCCGCTGTAGGTGGGCAGACCCTCCATGCGCGCCGCGGCCGTATTCTCCCGGTTCGTATCGACAAGCAGAACTCGAACGCCTTTGGCTTTCAAGACCTTGGCGAGCGCGCGCACCCAGGCCTGGGCACCAACAAACAAGACGCCCTGGGGATTGGCGTCGGCCACGCCAAGCCGGCGGGCAAGGGCCGGCGTGAACAGGCCGTACACCGTGACGGTACCGATGATCGCGGCGAAAGTAATCGGCACGAGCGCCGCCCCGCCGGCGAATCCGGCATCCTCCAGACGGAGGGCAAAGACCGAAGACACTGCGGCGGCGACGATGCCGCGCGGGGCCATGGCCGCCAGGAACCACCGCTCCTTGGCGGCGAGCGACGAGCCCAGCGTCGATACCCAGACCGAAAGCGGCCGGCCGACGAACACGAGCACGGCGACGAATCCGAGCGCCGGCAGCGCGATGGCGCGGAGTTCGCGTGTCTCCAGCCGGGCCGCGAGGAGCAGAAACAGCGCCGAGATCAGCAGAACGCGGAGATTCTCCTTGAACTCCACGATGTGCCGCACGTTGGCGTATTTCTGGTTGGCCAGGGCGATGCCCATCACGGTCGTGGCGAGCAGCCCGGCTTCGTGCTGGAGGGCGTTGGACGCAACGAAGGACGTAACCACGAACATGAGCGATACGGCGTTCTCGAGGAAATCAGGAATGAGTCGCTGGTGCAGCAGGACGGTAAGCGCGGCCGCAGCGGCGAGGCCCAGTCCGCCGCCGAACACAACCGCCTTGGTGATCGCCCCCAGAAGGTGGAACGTGGCGTCGTCCACGTGGGTGATGGAAACGCCCTCGAAGACCAGCACCGCCAGAATGGCACCGATGGGATCTATGACGATGCCTTCCCACTTGAGAATGGTCCCTCCCGGACCCGTGGGGCGCATCTGCCGCAGCAGCGGACCGATGACCGTCGGGCCGGTCACGACAAGGATGGCACCGAGGAGGATCGCCAGGCTCGGCTCCAGCCCGAAGATCCAGTGGGCCGCGAGTCCCGAGACAAGCCAGCTCACGGCAGCGCCGATCGAAACCAGATTGCGCAAGACGCCGCGGATCTTGGGCAGTTCGCGCAGGCTCAGCGTCAACCCGCCTTCGTATAGGATGAGCGCAACGGACAGACTCACCAGCGGCTGAAGGAGTGGTCCGAGAAGCTCGTCGGGACGGATCCACCCCAACCCCGGACCCGCGGCAATGCCGAACACCAGCAGCAGCAGAATGGACGGCACGCCCACGCGCCACGCGAGCCACTGGGCGACCACCCCGAGGACGGCCAGGATGAGGATGCTGAACAGATGGAATTCGCTCAAGGACGTTTCCTTTTCGTCGCCGGTGACGCCAGCGTCCCAGAATGATCGCGACTCTCGCCGCGAATGGGAAGCGTCGCACGTTTCTGGGCCGAACCCGCCGAAGACGCCGATGTCCCATTCAGTAACGCCGCCCCGTGAGCCGGCCGAGCGGCCGCTGGACACCATTCTCAACAGAATGCCTGAAAGGAGTATTGCGGTGCTCGATAGTTTCCGCCAGAAGGTCGAAGAGGCCGAAGCGGCCGTGACCCGACGCAACCAGCTCCGTGCCAACCTTACCGCCCTGGGTGACGAACTCAACGGGCTGCGGAACCGGATCGACGCACTCGATGTGTATCGCGAACGATTGCAGGCCTCGGCCAACGAATCGCGGTCACTCAGCTTCGGCGGGCTGTTTTCCTCCCTTTTCGGTGGCGGAGGGGAAGCCAGTCCGGCCGGCACCCAGGACAAACTGGATCAGCTCGAAAAGCAACAAAGCGACGCCCAGCGCCAACTCGTCGACGTCGAGCAGCAGATTCGCTCGGCGGAACAGGAACTGTCGGAATCCGGAGATGTCGATCATCAATACGAAGAGGCTCTTCGCGAGTGGCGAGAGGCGCGGGCTCAGGCCGGCGATGACGCGCCCGATGACATCGCCGTAGCGGGTGACGTGCGCGGTGCCGTCGAGCGGGCGATCCAATCCGCCACGCATCTTAAGGAACGACTGTGGAGCATGAGCCGATCCATCGGCCGGGCTCGAACCGGACGGCTGGGACGAGGACCGGGCGCGGGAATCCTCAACATGTTGACCGACCAGCGGGCCAGCGGTTCCGTGGACCGCGTCCGCGACGGCTTCGAGCGTCTGCACCGCGACGTAACCGCGATTCCCCTTCGCGAGGGCAACTTCACCGATGACGAGATCGCCCGGCTGACGCCATGGCTGAGCAACTGCATCAGCGAGATCCAGTCCCGTTCGACACGGGCCATGGTGAACGATCCCAAGGTGCTCGGCTCTCTCGTAGACAGCGTGCAGGAAATCCTCGGCCACCTCAAGGACAAGCAATCGGCACTTGGAGCAGGGCAACTGGCGGGAAGGTAAAGAGGTACTGCATCCGAAATGCGGTCGCGTCGAGATCGCGTACATCGGCGACAGAGACATCGGTGAGACCTCCGCCTGTTGTACCGAGGGCAACGCCATTGGTGCATACAGGAGGATTGTCTGGAAAACACCGACTATTCCATCATGTTGAATTCGTGCTGAATACGGGCCCTTGGCCAACAGTACTATCCAGTTACTGCTGCAGACGCACAATGTGGGATACGGGATTTTTTTCTTGCGTCGCCGCATCCGCGAAGACTATTGTTACATCTTCGCAATGAATCCGTTAGGGCCGGGTTGCGGACATCAAGCACCGATGCTGGATTGGCTGGCTGTGCGATTCGGGAAAATGGCCATTTCGCGGAGAGTCCGCAGGAAGTCCCGAATCGAAGCAGGGTTTCACGTCACATTAGGCCCCAACTGATCGGTGTCTTGCGCGAGAACGTGTGCCTGGGTCTTGAATTGGCACATCGCATGGAGGCGCGATCGCGAAGGCCATGTCGAGCTCGAATCCTGCGTACTCAATGGCGTGGCTCGCCGCCTTCGTTTCTATCGCATTAGGTGCCGGGACCGACGCAAACTTGAGCAAGGCTTTTTCCGGTCGGGTGATCAATACACCAAGGAGTCACGATCTTTCTGCAGTGCATCCCAACGGCCGCAACGGAAGCAAGGCTGTTGCGGGTTGCAGTGAAAGGGACTCACGATGCGCTAGGCCTGAATCCGGGAGTACGTGAATTCAAAGGTAAGCGTAACGGCGCGAATGGGCAACCAATACGTGTCGTCATCGAGGAATGTGGGGCTGGCAATGCTGCCGGGCCCCGGGCCGCGACGTCGGAGAACTGTCCGGCGTTGAATTGTAGAGGAGAGATGCTCATGTTCGGATCATTGGGAATTCGGATGCCAATGGGTGTTTTCACGGTGGCGTTGCTGTTGGCGATGATGGACGTTGATGTGATGGCCGCTTGCACGGAAAAGTGCGAACGCAAGTGGTTCTCCAATCTCCACTACGAATGCGAGCCGGCTGGCGCCGATTGTGGTTCGGGCTGCAAATGCAGAAATGTCAGCGGCGTTAGCGGGTTTGTGTCATGGAAGGACTGCAAGTGCAAGGCGACAGCGGCCGCCAGCGCGGGTGAAATCATGGAGGCGAGTGGAAGCTGGGGCGTTGTCTTGACGGGCGGCGCGGTAGCGCCCGGGTCCACGGCTTCGTTTACGTTGCAATGGAATCCTAACAGTGAGATTACGATATTTGACCACTTCGACCTTACGCCGAACGGTCTGGATTTTGATGTTACCGTGGCGCAATTCCTCGACGGCCCAACCGAGTTCACCGGCACGTTTCAACTGTCTTTCGGCGCCGGGCCGCCGGACCAGATTCCGGTTGAGATCGTGCAATTGAACTTGACTGCGTCGTCGTTCATGTTCCTCGGGCAGCCTACGGGCCCGAATACGATCATTCTCGGGCCCTTGGCCGCTGGCGTGCAGGGCAACTACGACTCCACCACGGGAATCATTCAATTCGATGATCCGGTACCAGCGATCGGCTCCAACAGCCTGTTTCCCGGCGGCAAGGCGATTTCCTTGCGGCCCGCCCTTGCCCCCAACGGTCCCGGGTACGACTTGTTCCCGTCAGCTTCCGCAATCTTCGGCGGGCCGGTGCCCGCAGCATCAGAGTGGGGGTTGGTCGCCATGGCGCTTCTCGTGGCGAGCGCAGCCACGGCACTGTTGGTGGGTGGACGCGCCTACGGCGCCAGAAGAGCGCGGGCGTAATACCGCCTTGCCGATACCCTCGGCGTCATTCCGACGGTTTGCACCGTATCCGGGGAGGGCAACCAAAGGAGACGCTGCGCGCGTCGCCGAGTATGCACACAGAATCCCAAGGTGCTCGGCGTTCTCGTAGACAGCGTGCAGGAAATCCTCGGCCACCTCAAGGACAAGCAATCGGCCTTAAAGAAGGAACAAGTGGCCGGTGGATAAAGACGTACTGGATCACGACTGGTGTTGTCAGTCGGGCCTATGGCTCAGCAGTCGAACTACTCTCGAATTCTCGCCGCAATCGGAAATAAGGGAGAGTGCGATAGGAAGATGGGTCTCCCTGCAAACACGAGACGCTCTGCGGTGGGTTAAATTGGTGCTGCATCCCGACCTACGTTAACATACTCCCTCTCTCCATTTTTCGACGCAAACGCAGCGGCACCAGGCAATATTTTTCTCTTGCCTAATCACGATCTCAGTGACTATTGTTGGGCCCCAGTGAAGGACCCGTTCGGGCTGGGTCACGTTCATCACATCCATTTCTGGATTGAGCTGGCCGCGCATCTGGGAGAGGAGGTCATTTCACTGGGATTCCGCATCAACTTGGGCGGCGCGGCATGATGCACTCGGCAGCGGGCTGGCGGTCAACGTGACTGGCCACGACCCGGATTCCAACCTGGCAATCGCACGTCAAGAGGAGAGACGACCATGACAATCACCTCATGCTTCAAGCAGCCGCATTTGCTGATGTTCATCGCGGCAATCGTAATGGCATCGTCGAGCGACAAAGTCCACGCCAATAAAGGCAAATGTGCCCGAATGTGGGTAACCAACCTTCACTACAATTGCGCTCCGGCAGGGGCAAATTGCGGAGGGAATTGCACGTGCAAGGATGTCGCCGGAAACATTTGGAGAGACTGCTATTGCCTTGCACCGGGCGTTACCAGCAGCGGTGATAAATGTGAGGGAAGCGGAAGCTGGCGGGTCGTCGTCACTGCGGGAGTGGTCGCGCCCAATTCCACGGCGTCATTCGAATTGCAGCCGGCCGGCGGCAACGTGCTCGAGATTGTTGACCACGCCAACATCCTTCCCGACGGAACGTTCTCCGCATCGCAGACACTTACGGGTCCCACGGAGTTTGCAGGAACATTTCAACTATCCTTCGGATCCGGTCCGCCCGATCAGATCCCGGTCGAGATCGTGCAGCTGAATCTGACCGCGGCCTCCATAACGTTCTTGGGGAACCCGACGGGGCCGAATTCGGTAACTGCGGGTCCGTCGACGTCGAGCGTCCAGGGGAATTTCGATTCCACAACGGGAATAATCCAGTTTGACGATCCGGTCCCGGCCATTGGCACGAATAATCTGTTCCCATCGGGGAGGGAAATCCTCTTGCGCCCAGCCTTAGCGCCCAATGGTCCTGACTACGACCTCTTGCCGTCGGCGGCCGTCGTGTTTGCTGAATCTGTCCCCACGACTTCGGAATGGGGGCTGGCTGCGATGGCGCTTCTCGTCCTGAGCGCCGCCACGGCACTTTTCGTTGGCAGGCGCATTTTCCGCACAGGGAAGCCGGCGGCCTAGCACCGCTTTGCCGAGACCGCACGGTTCTGAAGCCCTCGCGGCGGTTCCTGGCGCGAGGAATCGACCGGGGAGACTGCGCGCGTCGTCAAGCGTGGGTACAATATCCCACCATGCCCGGCCGCGCATCCTTGACAGAGGTCGTCTACCGCTCGTCCGATGGACGCGCCGGTCATGCCCGCGCGCTGGCCCTCAAGGCTGCGGGCATCGACCATATCGTCGCCTTCGACGGCCGCGAGTTCGTCATCCTCGTGTCGGCGGAAGATACCCCGGCCGCGCTCGAGGAGATCGAGGCCTACGAGGAGGAAAACCCTGAGCCAACCATCGAGGAGCCCATCAGGCACGTCCCGCCCGAACCACCCGGCCGGGGATGGCTCGGCGTGGCGGGCTATGCGGCCGCGCTGATCGGCGTCGCCGGGCTCGAGCACTATGGGTTGATCTCACACCATTGGCTGCGCGCCGGCATGACGCACGCCGAGGCCATCCGCCACGGCGAAGTCTGGCGGACGATTACGGCCCTCACGCTTCACGCCGACGGATTGCACCTCGTCTCGAACTTGCTCTTCGGCGGGCTCTTTGGTCTCTTCGCCGGGCAGATCCTCGGATCAGGTGTCGCCTGGCTGAGCATTCTCCTCGCCGGCGGCGCGGGCAACCTGCTCAACGCCTGGATTCGCGAACCGCAGCACACTTCCATTGGTGCCTCGACGGCCGTTTTCGCCACGCTGGGCATGGTGGCGGCGCTTTCGTGGAGTCGGCGCATGCCCGGTCGGCGTTCGTGGATGCTGCGTCTGGCGCCGCTGATCGGCGCGGCCGTGCTGTTGAGTTTCCTCGGCACCGGCGGCGAACGCACCGACGTCTTGGCGCACGTTACCGGCTTCACCAGCGGCGCCGCCCTCGGCGCGATCGAAAGCCGACTGAGTGACCGCATTCGCCGGTCGCGGATTTTCCAATGTATTCTCGGCTTCGCGGCGATTGGATTGCTGGTGGTGAGTTGGGCGGTGGCGCTGAGGTCGGCTTAAGCCAAGCGAAGCGACCTCCTAATCAAGATGTTCATCGCCAGCCGATCGCCCGGAAAGGCCACTGCGGATGCCGGCTGGGAACTCCGGACTCTCCGGATGCTCCTCGTCATACATTCCCTTGGGCATTTTGCCGGACCACCAGGCGGGGTTCATCGGGGTAATGGCGGGCCGGAAAACGGTGCCGTAGATGTGCCAGATCAGAATCGCAAGCGTTGCCAGCCAGGCTTCGTAATAGTGGATCACCAAGGCTACTTGCAGGAATCCCTTGGGGAAATATGGAGCGACGTCATTGTCGAACCAAAGGAGAAGCCCGGTGATCGACATGATGATTGTGCCCCAGACCAACGCCCAGTACTCCGCCTTTTCCAGATAGCTGAAGCGGCCGAAGCGTGCACGGTGCTTCTTCAAACCGAGGAAATGCAGAGCGTTCTGTTTCAAATCAGCAAGATCCTTCCGGGAGGCGATCATGTCGCGTAGCCATCGGCGCCCCCGCGCACCGAAGAGATACACAAGGTGCCAGAAGGACGCGAGTATCAGGACAGTTCCGGCCACACGGTGGATAATCCCGCGAACGGTAAAGCCGTTATCCCATCCGAACATCAAACGAGCCCACCACGACTGATCGAATCTCAGACCGAATCCCGTTACTACCAGCACGACGAACGACAGCATTAACACCCAGTGCTGGGCTACCTCATTCGTGCTCAGACGAACGACGAGGGGCTTGCTGGCTTGGTCGCGCACCGTGCTCCACCAGTCGCCAACGTTGTGAACGACCATGAATCCGATCGTTACCGCGATGAGAGCGATATAGAATTCGGTGAAGAAGTGAGCCCAGCCGGATCTCATGGTCGTCTCGGTCTGATGTATTGGCGTGCTCGCGACACGCTGCGAGATTCCTGGGTGGCAATGGCCGCAAGTATGCTGGAGATTGCCTTGGTTGATCGAAGAATCCGGGTCGCTCGAGGGAAGCACGCGATGGGCCCCGTGGCAGGACGCGCAGTTGGCGACGAGCGTGTCACCCGCCCGGGCCTTCAGTCCGTGATAGCTTCCCACGTACGTGTTGAGGCGTCCGCCGGGCAGTCCGTATCGCTGGCTGAGAACGACCGAGTCATGACACGGCGAACAGGTCTGCACGGCGACTTGTGTGGGACTCACCGGCGAGCGCGGGTCGGTGATCCGGAAGATACCGTGCTCGCCGTGACAACGCGTACAAACGGGTGCCCCGACTTCGCCGCGCGCAACGAGTTGTCCGTGGATGCCCGCCCAGTAATCTTTGACGATGGCCTTGTGACAACGCCCGCAGGTATTGGGGATGTTGAAATAGTAAATCGAAGACTTCGGGCTGGCAGGCCCCAGGATCAGGTGGGCGCTTCGTTTGCCGTTGGAGCCGGCCGCCGCGTGGCAGTCTTCGCACGTGGCCGCAACGGATGAGCCCGGTATCGCGGATGTGCCATGCACGCTGATGTGGTACGTACTCACGAATGCCGCGGAGAGCTGGTAGTACTTCTTTGCCAGGTCGACCTTTCCGTGGCAACGCCGGCAAGTATCGGGGAGTCGGTCCGGGTTGACGTGCGATCGTGGGTCTGAAGGCGACAGGATATCGTGCGCCCCGTGACAGCGTGCGCACGTCGGAATGTCCGGGTTCTTGCCGACGACTCCCGGTCCGTGCATCGTGTAGAGTGCGGCCTCATCGTCGTGGCAGTCACCGCAGTCGACCGGTGGAAGGTGGATCGGGTGAGGAGGTTTCTTCGGCGGCAGAGACTCGGGCACAGCCAGCTGCTCGATCCCCGCGTGACAGTCCGTGCAATCTAAGTCCCCATGAACCGAAGCACTGAACGGCACGACCTGCTTGGGCAAGTCGGGCACGTACTCGGCGTGATGACAGGCCAGGCACTTGGTCGTATCGGGCTTGCCGCCCAACGACGTCAATTCGCTCGCTTGGGGTGCTGCTGTGGCGGGAACCTGTCCGAGAGCCGGCGCCGATCCGGCGACAATTGCCAAGGCGACAAACAGCACCATTGCGAACGGATTCAAGTTGCCCGATTTCACTTCGCCGGGAGTCTCGCGACAGTGGGCACGCAGGTGCACTGTGGCGTTGAAACGCTCGACAGCGTATTCAGCGGCTATCGCCATAGCGGTCACCAATCGCCGGAAGTGCGGCAAGGACGGCTTCGACAGTGCCGAACGGCCAGGGTGCCGAAGACTGCGAACACCGCGCGGAAGGCGACCGGTGGAAGCCGTGCGCGGTTCTCCGAATTCGCGTGTCGGAGTGCGTTTTCGGCGGCGCGACTGATTTGCGGCGATTGCTCCAATCAAGAACACCCCTTCCTTACCCTCGCAGGCTGATTCCGCAAGCGCCATTCCAGAGGCGTTACGGAGATGACATGCAAACCGCTTGCCGGCGGCACGTAAGCGGATGCCCTTAAAGTCTGAGTTTTGTCGGGACCGGTGGCGGTGGGATTGCTGGCGGTGAGTAGGGGACTGGCGTTACAACCGAGCGGCCTTGCGCGATGGTGCTGGCCGGATTGCTTCGCTCGGTGAAGGCCTGCGATGACGAAAGAGAAGATCATCGAGTTGGCAAAGCAGAAGGGCTTCTCGCGTATTGACGCGATCGAGGAGCTCGCTCGTCCTGCGGTCAGTTTCCGCCCCGCGATCGACCCATCGGACGTTCCGCTCTCGATATCTCGCCTTGGGGGACTGCCCCTGTTGCCGCCCGGTCAGGCTTGGCCAAGCTACAAGGGGCGCAGCCTTGCTTTCATAGCCCAAGTGGCCTTGGACGAGCTACCACCCATGATGGACCAGGGCTTTCCGGCGCGCGGGTTACTGTCCTTCTTCTATAACGCCGAACAGAGTACTTGGGGATTCGATCCGAAAGATGCGGGTAGTTTCTTAGTGCTTTACACACCCAATGGCCACGATGCCGTAGCTGCCTTCGAGGATTGGCCGGAGGACATCCCTGAGGACGCCCGTTTCCCGGCGTGTGGCTTGGCGGCCAAGACCACCGCCACCATTCCCCCACAAGAATCATTCCCCATTGACAATTTGCAGCTGTCTTCTGAGCAGGACGATCGATACTTCGATTTTCTCCAGGCGGTAGGAGCCGAAGATACGAGTTACGCGGGGATGTTGCTGGGCGGATACCCTGATGTGATTCAGGGCGACATAATGCTGGAGTGCGCGCTTGTTTCAGCCGGGATATGTTGCGATGGCGATGAATTCAGAGATCCGCAGATTCAAGAGTATCGGCGAGAGAGCCAGAACTGGCGCCTGCTCCTGCAAGTCCCCAGTTGCGAGGAGGCGGGGATGATGTGGGGCGACTTGGGTTATCTTTATTATTGCATCCACGAGTCTGACCTGTTGGAAAGACGTTTCGGCAAGTCTTGGATGGTCCTCCAGTGTTCGTAGAGCCGGTGAGCCGTATGTCTCCCCAGACTCCGGCGTGCGCCGGGGTGGTCGGTGCGTATGTCCGCGCCTCTAATACCGTGGCTATGGGCCCGGTCGTCGATATCGGGGTAGGGCAGGCGGTTCGCATGCCTCAACTACTAAACGCGCAAGGCACCCCATCGCCACCGCTGTGTCGCGCCCAACCTGAGAGAGAAGGCCGCTGCATCTCCGCGACCGACGCAAAGGGTTTCAGTAGTCACGCTTCGGGGGCGTTATGGTGAAGGCATGCGAACCGCCAGTCCTTCGCCCCGCGAACCGCATGCCCCACAAGTCTTGACGATAGGCGGAAGCGAGTTAGGTTGGTGGGCATGTCGAGGGTACAGGGGATTCGCGATCGGATTGAGGATGCTCGCGTCCTGTTGAAGGCAAGTCGCTGCGACGGCGCTTTTGTCCTTGCGTTGGTCGCTGTGGCAGGGCTCTCACGAATTCGATACCCGGGAACGACGCCACAGCGAGTGTATTTCGACAAGCTCTTGGATTACCACCCAGATCAGCACGCAAATACGAAAGACAGGCGAGCGAAGGTGGACGAATCGCGCAAGATGAAAGACGGACAGGCTTTTAAGTGTATGATCCTCGATCTAATCAGCGATGTAATTGTGCCGAATCCGCAACCTGGACGGTTTGCACCCCGCGAGAACATTCGCATTCCATTCGGCAAGTCGAGGATACTCACGAACATCGAGGAATTATTCTACAAGGCGTTTCGGAATTCATTCATTCATGAAGGCCGGTTGACCGACGACGCGTATCTCACCGCGCCCACGATTGAGGGCGAAGTGCTTCGACTCAATGATCCAACGGGCATCCCTGTGAGATGGATTCCGAATCTGCTCGCCGCGTTAGCCAAGGCGCCAGAGCTGGGTTGAAGAACGTACTTCCTACACGACGCATGTGGTCTGCGAAAAGCCGAAGGTGGCGTTGCTACCCCTTTATCACCCCCACCGGCCTCAGCTTTGCCACCTTCCGGCTAATCGACGCTGAATGCAGCACATCCACCACCTGGATCACATCCTTGTAGGCGTCGGGCTGTTCCTCTTCCAATCCCGTCCGGCCGCGCGCCCGGGCGATGACCCCGCGATCGGCCAGCTCCTGCTTGATCGACCGCCCCTTGCTCGCACGGATGGCCGCCCCGCGCGACATTCTCCTACCCGCCCCGTGGCAGCAACTCCCAAAGGTATGTTCCATAGAGCCCGGCTGACCCACGAGCACATAACTGCTGCGCCCCATATCGCCGGGGACGAGCACCGGCTGGCCGATGCCGCGATACCGCTCGGGCAGTTCCGGGTGTCCCGGCGGAAAGGCTCGGGTTGCTCCCTTGCGATGCACGCATAGCTCCGCGGTTCGGTCGTCCACGTCATAGGGTTCCATCTTGGCGATGTTGTGGGCCACGTCGTAGACCAGGTGCATGCCGAGTCGCTCGGCCGACGTCTCGAACACGCGGGCGAAGGCTTCGCGGGCGAGGTGGGTCATGATCTGCCGGTTACACCAGGCGAAGTTGGCCGCCGCCCGCATCGCCCCGAGGTACTTCTTCCCCTCGGGCGAATCGACCGGGGCGCAGACAAGCTGCTTGTCGGGCAGGTCGATGCCGTACTTGCGCGGCGTGTCCCGCAGGTCTTTGAGGGCGTCGTCGCACACCTGGTATCCCAGCCCCCGCGAGCCGGAGTGGATGAGCACGGTCACATACCCTTTTTCCAGTCCCATAGCCTTCGCTGCCGGGGCGTCGTCAATGTGCTCGACATACTGCACTTCGAGAAAGTGATTTCCGCTGCCCAGCGTGCCGCACTGGTCGCCGCCGCGTTGAAGCGCGCGATCGGAGACGAGGTCGGGCTCGGCATGGGGGATCCGCCCGCCGGCTTCGGTCGATTCGACATCGCTGCTCCAGCCCAGTCCGCGATCGACGACGTACTTCGAGCCGATCTCCATCAGGTCGCGCAGCTCGCGACGGTCGAACTTGATCACGCCGCCCTGCCCCACGCCGCAGGGCACGTCGCGGAAGAGCTGGTTGACGAGCTTCTCCATGCGCGGGCGGGCGTCGTCGATGGTGATGTTGGTGCGGATCAGCCGCACGCCGCAGTTGATGTCGTAGCCCACGCCGCCGGGCGAGATCACGCCGCCTTGCGTCGGGTCGGTGGCCGCGACCCCGCCGATGCAGAACCCGTAGCCCCAGTGAATGTCGGGCATGGCCAGGGAGTAACGCACGATCCCCGGCAGGCAGGCGACGTTGGCCACCTGTTCCGGCGATTTGTCCTGCTTGATGGCTTCGACGAGCTTGGCGTCGGCGTAAATGAGTCCGTCGACGCGCATGCCCTCCTTGTAGGATTTTGGGATTCGCCAGCGGCAATGATCCACGCGTTCCAGCGGCCCGGTGTAATGTTCATTGGGCATGACATTCTCACAATTGGCAAATCTATCACATATGTAAGTTCGCGCAGACTGATGCCTGTGGCTCAGAAGATGGTCCGAACGGCGGACCCCTCAGTGACTCACTCGACTCCCGCTCGTCTTTTCTCTTCCCCTTCGTGGCTTCGTGGCTCAGTCGCTCCGTGGCTTCTTCCTCTTTCCTGTTGCCTACTGCCCGTTGCCTGTTGCCTCTCAAATATCCACAATCACCGTCGCCTCGAACCCGCCCGCGATCTTGCGAATATCCAGCTCGTGATAGGTGATGGCCTTCACCTCGCGGTGGAATGCCGAACGCTCGGGATCGATACGGGCGGTTTCGCCCACGATCACAAGCCGCGACGCGTCGAATGCTTCCACCACCGGCCGGACGACAATTACCTGGCCGCGTTCAAAGAGTACCAGCAGTTCATCCAGATAATCCCTTAGCAGCACGGACGGGTCTTCGCCGGATGCCTCGAAGCGCAGCGGATCGCTCGGCTCCCCGGCGACCAACTCCCCGATGATCGCGTACAGCGCCTTTCCCGCCGGCTCGACCAGCCCGGGCATGGTCGCTGCGCGAACGCGAAAGCCCATGTCGGCCGTGTGGTCGAAGATTTCGAAAGACGATTCCACGCAAGGAATGTTACGGCGGGCAAGAACCTCGTCCAAGCAAGACGCGCTACCTAAGAGCCGTGGGACGGGTCGATCGCCCCCCCCAACGCCATTATTGAGAATTCAACAGCCCCCACGCCCCGTCCACCAGCAACACCTTCAGCCCCGCGATGGTCAGCCCGATGCGATAGGCAATCACGAAATGATGCTCGCGCACCAGGCCGACGACGCGCTTACCGAGGACCGTCCCCGGCACGGCCAGCAGGATCATCACCAGCGCGATGGAACCCAACCGCGACACGTCCAGATCGCGCAGGGCAAGAAACACTGGAATCTTGGCCACGTGCGTCACGAGCTGGCATACGGCCTTGGTGGCGATCAGCCGCTCTTTGACGAAGTCCCGGCGAATGAACATCGGACCGATCAGCGGTCCGACGGCACCGATCGTGAGTGACGCTACGCCCGCCACCAATCCCAGCCCGACGAAATCCCACCAGTGTCCCGCCCCGCCCCCTCGCTTCTTCGGTTTCGGAAGGTACGTCGCCGCCAGGATGTACGCCCCGATGAGCATTTTCAGCCACGGCTCGGCCTCATCGGCCTCACCCATCGCCCGGAGCAGAAACATCCCCGCGACCATGCCCGGCGCCGCGCCGAGCGAAAATCGTCCGAGCGTCGGCCAGTCCACATTGCGGAGAAAGACAAGCACCCGCGTTCCGTTGCTGAAGAGCTGCACGAAAGCATGCAGGGGAATGGCCTCACCGTGCGACAGGAAAGTCAGCACGACCGCCAGCATGAGCATCCCCCCGGCCATCCCGATGACGCCGGAGATGAACGCCCCGATGAATGCGGCCAGACCCAATGCAACGTAGATCAGCATGTGCGAATCGTAGCAGGGCAGCAGCGATTCCGCCTACTCCGCCGGCCAGACGCCGCGAAGGGTATGCTTGACGATCGACTCGTCGAAGTAGTTCGTCTCCATGCCCGCATCAACCACGATGCCCTGGGCATTGATCCCGCTGGAGCGCTCGCTGAGCAGGAACGTGGCCACGTTGGCGACCTCCTCCGTCGTCAGCGCTTCCTTTCGCAACGCGGCCTGCTCGGCGTAGAGATAATGGTCGATGTATCCGGGAATGCCGGCCGAGGCGCTGGTTTTGAGCAATCCCGCGCACACGGCGTTGAATCGCACCCGCGAAAACTGGCTGAACGACTTGGCCAGAAAGGCGATCGAAGAATCCAGCGCCGCCTTGGCCGGCGCCATGTAACCGTAACTCTCCACCGCCATGCGCGTCGTCGAGATGGAAATGGTCACCACGCTCGCGTTCGGGTCGAGCAGTTTCTGAAACGCATTGGCAATCGCGATTAGTGAATAACAACTCACCGACACGCACTGGAGGAAGTCTTCCCGACTCACCTCGTGGAATTTCCCCGAGAAGTTCTCGTAATTGGCGAAGGCGATGGAGTGGACGATCCCGTGAATGACCGGGTGCCGCTTGCCGACCGCTTCCGCCAGCGCCGCGATCTGCCCGTCCTGCTCCACATCGCAGGTGAAAATGTCCCGCTCCGGCAGCAGCTTCGCCACTCCTTCGCGCCGCGCCTCGGAACGAACACTGTAAACGACCTTCGCGCCGGCTTCTTCCAGAACCTTCCCGACGTGATAGGCCACGCTGCGGCGGTTGGCCACGCCGAACACGACAAACGTCTTGTCCTCGACGTTCAGAAAACTCACGCCCCGGCGCTCTCTTCCTTGGCCAGCATGCAGGCAAAGCCCACGCGCAGAACCGGCGCTTCCTCCACGTTGATTCGCCCGGTCAGGTAGTACGCCTCGTCGAGCACGTCGTCGATCCGCGCCTCGATGCTCAGCACATCCCCCGGCCGGACCATCCGCCGGAACTTCGCATCATTGATCCGCGTCACCACCGGTACGCCCGATGCCATCGCTTTGTCACCCACGCGCCGCGCAATCAGCACCGCCCCCGCCTGGAAGCAGCACTCGCACAGCAGCACGCCCGGCATGACCGGAAAGTGCGGATAATGCCCGCGAAAGAAATCCGACTCGGGGCTGACCTGCTTACGCGCCAGAATACGGTCGGAGTCAATCTCTACAATTTCATCCAGGAACAGAAATGGCGGGCGGTGAGGAATCGCACGAAGAATCTCTTCCCGACTCATAACCGCCCCTCCAGCCCTAACCCGCCACCGACATCGGCCTCTTCGCGTGTAAGTGGCTTTCGACCTCGTTGGCCACGATGACACCGTAGTTGATCGCCCCCAGCCAGCCCGACATGATGATCCCCACCGAGCCCGCGTGATAAAGCCCCTCGACCTGCTTGGGCAAATCCATGCTCACCTGCAAGCCCTCGAACTTGGTGCCGAACGTCGCCCCGGCCGCGTGCTGCGTGTAAAAGTGAAACGTCTTCGGCGTAGATGCTTCCACGTGTTCGATCTTTCCGCGAATCCCCGGCAAGTACTTCTCCAGCGCGTCGATCGTCGACTCGATCATGTGCTGCTTATCGCGGGCGTATTCCTCTTCGGTCAGGTTGACCCAGTCCGACCAATTGGCGTTGGTCGAGGAGACAATGGCATAGCGATCCGACCCTGGCCGGATGTCCGGATAGTACATCGAGAATGTGCGACTGGTGATGTTCTTCGCACAAAGCCGCACAGAGTCAAACTCAGGATCGACCGAAGTAAACAGCAGATCGCCGATGTAATCGATCCGCGCGCCCTTGCGCAGACCCATATACACCTGGCAACTGCTGTTGTTGAGCCGCACCGTCTTCGCCTGCTCGGCGTAATTCTTGGGTAGCTGATCGTAACCCACAAGCTTGCCCAGCGTCGTTTTCAGGTTGGCGTTCGACAGCACGACCTCGGCCGGGATCATCCGCCCGTCCGCTTCGACACCCACCACATGCCCGTCGCGCACGACAATGCGCTCCACCATCACACTCTGTCGCAGGTCCACGCCGTTGGCGATCATCTCCCGCTTCATCAGTTGAATGAGCAGGTCGGTCCCGCCGCGGAAGATGTAAACGCCCTTGCTCATGAAGTTGGAGAACACGATGCCATATGTGATCGCCGGATCGTCCAGCGTCGAGCCGTTGGCGTAGGCGATGGGTTCCATAAGCAGCCGCCAGACGTCCGTCCGCCCCGGGAAGAACTGCTCGAACAGCTCCCGCGTGGTCATGCTCTGGTCGTCGTAGAAGTCCATCGCCCGGGCGGTGTCGAAAAACCGCTGCACCGTTTCCGCCTCGACGCCGAAGCGCTCGATGAGAATCCGCGTGAAATCCTCGCGGTCGAAGGTCGTTTCCAGTGAGAACTGTGGATTGTCGAAGCGGATGCCGCGAAGCTGCACGATGGAATCGGCGATCTCCTTCGTCCAGTATTTGCGGCAGCTCTTGATCATGCCGATGGGAAAGCCGTGCAGCGAGATATCGAAGATGTGCCCGCCGCGCCGCCGAAACCACGTGGCCATGCCCCCGAAGTTGTAGTGCTGCTCGAGCAGCAGCACGCTCCGCCCGCTCTTGGCGAGGTAGTTGGCCGCGGTCATTCCCGCCAGACCCGAACCGATGACGATGACGTCATACTTCGGACGAAGGTTGCGCAATCGATCTTTGGCCATTTCTGAATGTTCAGCCCGAATCGTGTATCGGGAGGCAAACAGGTGCGCTGCTTTCTTGCCGCCGCGATTCCGCCCAGTCTTTTTCTTCCCCTGTTGCCTATTGCCCGTTGCCTGTTACCTTCTTATTTCCCCAACACATGCATGTTCGCGACGGTAATTCCGCTGAGCATGGCCCCGATGATACCCAGATAGCCCTGATCCGTCCCGCACAGAAAGAGGTTCGCCCAGGGGGTCCGCCCATCCCGGGCCTTTCGGGTTGTCCCGTACACGGCGCCGTTCTCGTGCCCCGTGTAGTGGCGGATCGTACGCGGCGTGAACGTGTCCATGAAGACAATGTGCCGTGCGATCCCCGGCGCAATCCGCTCCGCCCTCTGGCGGAACGACGCCTCGACCTCGGCCTTCTGTGCCGCGTAAACATCCTCCGCGACCCCGATCCAGCGCCGCGGATGGGCCATCCAGGTCATCCGCAGCACGCCCTCGGCCATGTCCTCGTGACCCTCGTAATTGCTCGGCGCGCAGATGACGCCGCTGCGCGGATCAATCGGCCCGTCCGGCACGGCATATGTGAACCGTTCCGCATCGTTGTAGAACGCGATCGCCGCCTCCCAGCCGAACTTCTGCGGAAGCGTATCGAGAACGGCGATGCTCTCCACGAAAGAAATCTGCCCCGGGGGGAATTCGCTCGCCCACTCCTGCCCTGATTCCGTTCCGCACAGCGCCATCGTTTCGTGCAGTCCGATTGACGACAGCACGACATCGGCCGAAATCGTCTCCCCATTCTCCAGTTCGATCCCCTGCACCCGGTCGTCCTCGACAATCAGTCGCCTGACGCCGCTGCGCATTTTGATCGTGCCGCCGTTCTTGTGGAACGTGCGGACCAGCGCCCGGATGATGCGCCGCACGCCCTCTCGCGGACGGGCGAACCCTTCCAGGAAGATGGCCTTGAACAGCGTGACGAACGACGTGAAGTCCAGATCGTGCTCTTCCGGACTGCCATAGTAGAAAATCGGACAAAGGAGCATGTCGACAAGCACAGGGTCGCGGACGTAATCACCGAGCACGGCCCGCGTCGACCGCCAGGGCAGATCGAGCCGCGCGTCGTCATACTCGCCGATGAATGCTACGAGCCGGCGAAAATTGTCCGCCTCTTGCGGGAATTCCCGCGACACTTCCTCGATCAGCACCGCCGCATCGTTGGTGAACCGCAGCCGCCGCCCGGGAAACAGCACTTCCGAATGGCGCTGCGGAAGAAGACCCAGTTCGTCACGACTCAGGCGAAGTTGCCGCAAGAGCTTGTTCAGCGGGGCGCCGCGCCTCTCGGGCGGCGCGATGTTCGTGACGGCGTGCAGGCCGACGTCGAACGCACGCCCTTCCAGCGTGTAGTACGAATTCAAGCCGCCGAATGCGTAGTGTCTTTCGAAGATGCGAACCCGGTGGCCGAAATAGGCGAGGCGTATGCCCGCGGCCAAGCCGGACATCCCCGCCCCGATGATGACGACGTCGAAATGCATGGATGTTCGGCGAACGCCGCGTTGCGCCAACGACCACCACGGAGCCCGGCCAGCGCCGCCCGATGGAAGTTCAATTCGCGTGCCCGTACGGTCAGGCGTTCACTTGCGCGGAGAGCTTGGGGGCCAGGTATTCGACGCAACTGTCCAGCGTCGCCAGCGCGGGGTAGTCCTCCTTGGGGACCTCCACTTTGTAGCGCTTGCGCAGCTCCATCACGATGTCCAGAAAATCCATCGAGTCCAAGTCGAGCTGATCACGCAGCCGCACGTCCCCCTGGATGTTGCTCAGATCCGCGTCCGGCGCGATTGTCGCGATAATATCGAGGATCATTCCTCGAACCTGCTGCTCCATCGTCCTTCCCTCAATCAGTTCGACCGGAAAGCCCCACGCTTCGCCGGATTCCACCTAAACGTTGTATCGTCGAACCACGACGGCCGAGTTCGTCCCCAGCATACCGAACGAGTTGTTCAGAATGTACTCCACCTTGCCGACTGACTGTGGCTTACCCACCACCAGATTTCGAACCGCACATGCCGGGTCCAGATCATCCACGTTGATCGTGGGGTGAACCAGCCCGTCCTCGAACGAACCCAGATTCCCCGCCAGTTCCAGTGCTCCGGCCGCGCCCATCGCGTGCCCGATGAAACTCTTCGTATTATTGATCCACGTATTGCCGCAGTCGCCGAAAACCTGCCGCACGGCCTGCGCCTCGCGGATGTCGCCCAGTTCCGTCGCCGTGGCATGGGTGCTGACGATATTCACCGCCGCCGGCGCGATTCCCGCCCGGGCCAGCGCCAAATTCATGCATTCCGCCAGGCGCTCGGTATCGGGCACTACCGGATCGACCGCGTCGGAGTTCATCGCATACCCGACGATTTCCGCGACGATCCGGGCCCCCCGCCGCCGGGCATCGCTCAGCCGCTCCAGAACGTATAGGCATCCGCCCTCCGACACCACAATCCCGTTCCGCGCCCGATCAAACGGGCGGCTGGCTTTCGTGGCGTCTTCGTGCCGCGCCAGGGCGTTCTCGCTCGCGAAGCTGGCGAAGATACCGAAGGAGTGAATGGCCTCCGACACGCCGCCGGCCAGCGCCAGATCGACCTCCCCAAGCCGCAGCATCTGCACGCCCTGAATCAGACCCGCGTTTCCCGCGGCGCACGCGGCGCCGATGGTGTAATGCGGACCTTGCAGCCTGAGGTTCAGCGTCACCTCCCCCGCCGGGTTGTTGGCCACGGTGCGAGGGTTGTGATGGTGCGACCAGTACCGTACGTCATAGTCGTACTGGCGGATCACGTCAATCTCGTTTTCCGTCTCCACCGTGCCGTGCTCGGTGATGCCGATGAACGTCCCCACTTGAGCCCGGTCAAGCGTATCGAGATTGATCTCTGCGTGGCGCAAAGCCTCGTGGGCACAAAAGATGGAGATGGCCCCCGCCCGCGTACCCCGACGCCGCTCCTTTCGATCCTGGTGCTTTCGCTCGTCAAAATCACAGACCCCCGCGTGCACCTTGCCCATGAAGCGCGTCTCGATCGTGGTCACACCGGAGACACCGCCCAGGAGATTCCGCCGGTACGCCTCCGGCGAGTCGCCGTTGGGCGCCGCTAACCCTATTCCGGTAATGACGATACGTTCCGCGTCGTTCATCAGCACTGGCCTGCCTGCGCCCGGGCCGAACTGCCCGCCGGGATGCTCGCCGGACCCGCACGGGGAAGATGAGGCATGGTAGCAATTGTCGCCCAAAAGGAAACGCGCCCAAGCCGCACAAAGTGGCGGAATGCTGTCGGACAGTCCTGGGCGGCGTGCCTATGCGCCCCTCGCGCCGCGCAGGCTTCGCACCAGCGTCTCAACCCCTTCGTCAGTCCCGACCCTGGGAATATAGCCGAGGTCGCGCCGCGCCGCCGAAATATCGAAGTAATGCGATTGCCCAAGCTGCATCGCTACGAAGCGCGTCAGTCGCGGCTCGCCGAGAAACGGCAGCCCTCGGTGTGCGAATTCCATCAGCGCTCCTATTCGATACGCCGTGGCAAGCGAAAGCGACCTTCGCGACCCCGGGATCCCCAGCTTGTCCAAAAGGCCGCGAATCCAGGGCCACAGCGAAACCGGTTCGCCCTGGCTGATGAAGTACGCCCCTCCTGAGCACGCCGCGCCCGGTTTAAGGGCATCCGCAGCGAGAATGTGCGCGTCCGCGGCGTTGTCAATATAGGTAATATCAACAAAGTTGGTGCCGTCGCCGACCTGCACCAGTCGGCCGGTCCGGGCGCGGTCGATGATCCGCGGGATGATGTGCGGATCGCCCGGACCCCAGATCAGGTGCGGTCGGATGGCAACCGTAGCAAGATCGCCCCCGTTGGCCGCGAGGACTTCGCGTTCCGCCACCGCCTTGGTGCGGGGGTAGTCGGCCAAGTAGCGGTCGGGGTACGGCTGCGATTCATCCACCCCGCAAAGGGGCGCGGCTCCGAACACCACGCTCGGCGAGCTGGTGAGGACGAGCTTGCCGACCCCGCTCGCTCGACATGCGGCGAGGACGTTTCGCGTTCCCGTGATGTTGATCTGCTCGAACTCCCGCCGCCGGCCCCAGACCCCGGCCAGCGCTGCCACGTGAAAGACGGTGTCCACACCCCGGCAGGCCTCGTGTACCGTCGCCGCGCCGCGAATGTCCCCGCGGATGCACTTGACCCCCAGCGATCGAAGATGCGGATATTCCCCCCGCCCGAGCACGGCAACGGCGCAACCCCGCTCCACCAGCCGCCGCACAATGGCCGATCCGAGAAACCCTCCGCCGCCGGTAACGAGAGTGGTCATGTTAGGACGCTCGGCCCCGAGGTCTGCCCGGTACCACCGGGAGTCAATTATAAATCTGCCGCGTCCCATGCCCACACGTCCTGCCGTGCCGCTTTCCTCCGCCCGAAGCCATGCCGAGGGGTATGCGGACACCGGCTTGTTCGTCGCTACCCGTTGGGCGGATCTCAATGCCCGATTGCCGGCCACAATTCCCGCGTTCCGAGAGACGCCGCCCTCCCGTTGACAGATCAAACGTAGCGGCGTAATCTGCGCGTTCATTGATACCGGATCTCAGTTAAGTCGGTGGTGACCATTGGACGATTTCAAGAATAGCTGAGAAAAATAGCGTCCAGCAATGGAAAATGGGCCATTTTTGCGCGGATTCCGGCGGCGACCTGGAAGTGCAATGTCCAACGATTTTGCGACATGGATTCAATTAATAGAGAGCGTGCGATTGGGTCGGCAAGCTTGGAAGCGGGAAACGGTCCGAAGCCCGGCCTCGCGGATCCGCGGGGCCAAGTACGGATGTGTGTCGGTCGAGGCGGCGCAATTAGACGCAAGGAGCACGTGATGAGGAATTGGTTTGGATCCTCTACGGCGGTCAGCTTGGTCCTGATGCTCATTGCCGGGCGTGTTAGCGCCGGCGAACGTCGCTTTACTTACGTTTATGAATCGACCACCGAGAAGAAGGGCGAATGGGAGTTCGAGCAGTGGGTCACCTGGAAGACCGCGAAGGAGAGCAATCGTGACTTTGATCGTTTCGATTTTCGCACCGAGATTGAATACGGCGTCACCGATCGGCTCCAGTTGGGCTTCTACGTTTCTGACTGGCGCTACGAAGAGAATCGTCGGGAGAACAGACATCGCGGGGAGTGGAATAACGTTGCCCTTGAAGGCATCTGGAATCTTTCGGATCCCAATGCCAATTTCCTCGGACTGGCGCTCTACGGCGAAGTCAAGGTCGGCGATGAGCTGCTGGAGGTTGAGAGCAAGTTCATCGCCCAAAAGAACATCGGAAAGCTCACGTTGGCCTACAACGCGATACTCGAGGCTGAGTGGGAGGGACACGACTATGACGAAGACAACGGCGAGCTGGCGCAGACTTTCGGCCTCAGCTACCAGGTGTCACCGCAATTTCTGGCCGGTGCTGAATTACTTCATGAACTGGGTATCCCCGACTGGCGCGGCGTTAGGGGGAAAGCGGTCCTTTACCTGGGGCCCAACTTCTCCTATCGCGCAAAGAAGTGGTGGGTGACGATGACCCCCCTCTTCCAGGTCAGCGACATCGAGGACGAGCCCGATTTCCAGGCCAGGCTCTTATTCGGCATTCCGCTGGGCGGGTGATCGCCGACAGAACCGATGTTGTCGATCCGTTCTCCATCATGGAATCGGATGTTAGCGCAGCATTTCACTGCGACGGGAGCTGCCCGATGTATTCCCATGATCCAAGAATTCGTCTTCTGCGGCGACGCGCCCGCCTTGCTGTAGGCTCGCCATTCCTGGTTGCCCTCCTGGGATGCCTTACCGTCGAACAAATGGCGCCTCGCGTCGAGTCCGTGCTCGTGACCGCAAACACGAGCAACGAATCACTCGCGGCGCTGGAGGAGGGACGCAACATCTACATAACCGACTGCGCCCGTTGCCACAGCGTTGAGCGGGTTAATCGATATACGGTCGCGCAATGGGAGAAAATCGTCGAACGCATGGCACCAGAGTCAAAGCTCGACGCAGCCGAGAAGGATGCACTGCGCAGCTACTTGATGGCCGCGCACAAATATATGTCGCGCCTGCCCTCCAACCCATGAAATGGCCGTGCGAAATGCTCGTCGCCGCAATTATGAAACTCGGATGGAGCATTCTGCGGTCGTAAGGGGTGACGAGCGGTGTTCAGGGCCCGGGATTACCGGGTGGCCACGATCAAGACCATGATTACGGGATTCGTTCGAGGTACAACAGAAAAAGGAGATTGGCAGTGAATTTCGGGAAACTTCGGAAAGCGTTCTTGCTGGTTTCTGGTCACGCTCTGCTATTCGCCTCCGGCGGATGCCTGCCGGACAATATCTTCGCGGACACCGCCGGAGACATCGTGAACAGCCTCATCCTCAATGGTTTCAACATGTTGCTTGCCGGCACCGGTGTTCAGATATGACCTGAGACAGCCGTAAGTGCGAGAGACTACCGCTTGGTAAAGGGCGGCCAAGCGGGCCGGCCGCCCTTTGCCAACTCGTGGGCATGGCCGACGGCTCGACGCTCCCATTACCCTCCCACCTTCACGTCTCGGAACATGAAGAACGCCGCGGCCGTCAGGCACAGGCCCGCCCACAGATAATTGATCGTGATCTTCTCGCGCATGTAGAGCGCGGCGAACCCCGCGAACACGGCCATGGTGATGATCTCCTGCATCACCTTGAGCTGCCCCAGCGAGTACACGCGGAAGCCGATGCGGTTGGCCGGAACTTGCAGGCAGTACTCCAGCAGGGCCACGCTCCAGCTCACGAGTATGGCCACAAGCAGCGGCTTTGCTCGCATGTCCTTCAAGTGCCCGTACCACGCATAGGTCATGAAGAGGTTCGACCCGATGAGCATTACCACGGGCAACAGCCGATCCATCTGACATCCTCCGCATGAAGCACCATTGAGAAACCACTCGCCGGGCACGTCGGGCGGGGATTCTACCTGCCCGCCGCGCCAACGCCTCCAATGATGCGGGCGCCATGCCCTGCCCTGCCACGCTGCCACCTCGGCGCTGCCAAGGTGGCAAGGGACCGAAAATCAACCGGCGGATACAATCTGTAAGTGGTTATTTTTGCTGAACTTACGACCGCGACGCCTGAGTGTCATCCCCTGGCACAGGCGTTGCTCTTCTTCCTCCCGGCGACCGCGACGCCCTCCTTCGGGCGGGTTCGAGCGCGGTGCAAATCGCGGGTTGCAAGGCGAATGTAAGGCAAGAGCAAGACACGCAGGCGAAGATTGGCAAATGCGGCCATGGGTCGCAAAGGAGGATATCAGCATGTTTTCGAGAGTTCGATTCGAGCCGCTGGTGGGATTGCGTAACGAGATGGATCGTCTGTTCGATGAATTCAGCCGGGGCACGGCTCCGAACCGCTTCGCCGGGCGCTGGGCGGCAACGGGTTTCCCGGCGATCAATGTCTGGGAGGATGAGCGCAACCTCCACGCGGAGGCCGAGCTGCCCGGACTGACCATGAACGACCTCGAAGTGTTCGTGCAGGGCGACGAGTTGACCATCAAGGGGCGGCGCGACGACGCATCGCCCGAGGGCACGACCTGGCATCGCCGGGAGCGCGGCGTGGGTGAATTCAGCCGCGTATTGCGCCTGCCCGTGGCCGTGAATGCGGAAAAGGTCGAGGCGTCGCTTCGTGACGGCGTGCTGGCGATTACGCTGCCCAAGGCCGACTCCGTCCTGCCGCGCAAGATCGAGGTGAAAGGTTAAGTCGAGAACGCATGAGATCAAGGATCGATGAAGCCCATTCGACGGCCGGGCCGTCGCAGACATGACAAGGAGATGACACCATGGCAACGGATACGATTGAAAAGCCCCAGCAGGTGGAGGTCGCGCAGACGGAGCGCACGCGCAGCGGGCCGACCTACCTGCCCAACGTGGACATCGTGGAGAATAAGGAGGAGTTACTGGTCCGTGCGGACATGCCCGGCGTGACCCGCGACTCTGTGGACATCAACTTCGAGAATGGCGTGCTCACCATCGTGGGAAAGGTACTTCCGCGGCAGACGCCGGGCGCGAACCTGCTCCATCGGGAATACGGTGTGGGCGACTTCTACCGCACGTTCCGGGTGAGCGAGGCCATCGATGCGAGCAAGATCAGCGCGGAGTATGCCCAGGGCGTGCTGACGCTTCATCTTCCCAAGGTCGAGGCGGCCCGGGCGCGGAAGATCGAGATCAAGACGCAATAGTCATTCGCGCCGGTGAGCACGGTGGCGCCGGCCGGCGCGTCAAGGCAAAGGAGGTGTGACCATGTCCATGATTCCGTGGCGAGGCAAACGACAGGATGCGGAGGTCGAGCCATTCGGGGCGCTCGACGTGTTCCGCTCGGAAATGGACCGCATGTTCGACCGCTTCCTGGGCGGCAACTGGTCCCCGGGACGAATGGGCGGCATGGGCGACTGGCTGCCGAGCGTAGACGTCTCCGAAACCGACAAGGAAATCACGGTCCGTGCCGAGGTCCCCGGACTTGATCCGGACGACCTGGACGTCTCCGTGACCGGGAACGTGCTGACGTTTTCCGGCGAGAAAAAGGAGTCGTCGGAAAAGAAGGGCGAGAACTACAGCTACACCGAGCGGCGGTTTGGCTCCTTCCGTCGGAGCATTACCCTCCCGGCGGCCGTGGACGCCGGCAAGGTCAGTGCCAAGCACAGGAACGGGGTCGTAACCATCGTGCTGCCCAAGCTCGAGAGCGAGCGGCCCAAGCGCATTCCGGTCAAGGAAGCCTGACCGACCGTCGACCACGAAACGCGCACGGCGTCGGAGAGACCGATGCACGGCGCGTTGCTTGTAGAAAAAACGGGTGGGTTCTGGAGCCAACCCACCCGTCAGGCGTGAAGCGCTTTGGCCCACCAGGCCGCAGCGACTGTTCGGCAAAGTTGGTGCCTCTTCCTGCCCCGCCTCGCCGTTGACGAAACGGGGCAGGCACGGGCACCGATCCCCCCGCTTCTTTCCCTCGGGCTTGCGGTCGGCTTCGCCTCGATTCCCCTCCGAATCGCGACCTCCCCCCGCCGACGCTGCAAGTGCTTCTATTCCCCGATCCGTACCCTCCGAAGTGGATCATCTCCGGCGCCGGTTAGATCGCGATGAAGGTCAAGTAAAGATCGCAATAAAACGGAAATAGCGCGCACGTCGACGCGCGTTCGTTCTTCAATCGAGGGAAGGATGGTAATGCGGTCGGAAACGCTTGCAATCAATGTGATTGTGCGCGCGGCCCACGAGAATTCACAGGAATCGATCCTGTCACGCCACCGCGAAGCCTGTGAGATGTTGCTCCGCGACCGGGAGTACGCGGGCGATTGTTTCATCAAGCGACGCATCGACGATCGCCCCTGCGGCCTGCGCATGACCGCCGCCGCCGAACTGCGCGGCCAGCTCCACCACGGTCACATCGCCGCTGCCGCGAAAGTTGATGCGCGTGCGCCCACGACGACCCTCCGTGAAGAGCATGGCCAACTGCACGCCATCGAGCGAGCGCGGAACGTTGATCTGGTCGTCGATGTCCGCCGCCGTGCATCCCGCGTCGTGGATTTCCTCGTAGCTCGCCGAGCTGTAGGCGATGCGCCCACCCGCGGCCGTACGCGTGTTGGCATAAATCACGCGGAGCAGATCGAACTCGCCCTGCCGCTGGCTGCGCCACAGTCGTTCCCCGAGCAACCCCACGTCGGCGCCGAGCTCGACGAGGTCGGCCGCGGCGCGGAGCGAGGAGGGCGCCGTATTCGGCAGGGAGAAGCCGATCGAGTCGGTCTGGATGCCCGCGTAGAGAAGTGACGCGATATTGGCACTGATGGGTCGCCCTGCGGCGGAGAGCAGGTGATAGACCATCTCGCAGGTGCTGCCCGCCTCGATCACCCAGTTGATGGCCCCGTATTGCGTGTTGGTAATGTGGTGATCGATATTGACGATGGGTCGTCCGCCGATCCAGTCCGTCTGCTTGCGATCCGCGCCGACGTTGCAGCGTTCCTTCTTTGCCGTGTCGAGGACGATAAACCCGTCCGCGGCGGCGAAGTCCTCGTCGGTGGCGGGCTTCGCCTGCGTGAGGTCCATCAAGAATGACAGGCGCTGGGAGAGCGAGCCCTCCGGCAGCGACGCGCAGGGCGCATGGGAAGCATCAACATAGGCCGCCGCCACGGCGAACATCGAGCCCAGCGCGTCGGCATCGGGAACAACGTGCGAAATGACCACGGGCGCACGAAGCGCGCCGACGGCGGCGATAACTTCGGCGGGAACTTCGATCGCTCGATTCACATGAATTCCTTCCGCGAGCCGCAGGCTTCAGCCTGCGAGGCCTTTCCTGGCGTCGGTGTGCCACTGCTCTTGAGCAGTGCCCTTTCTTGAGCCACAGGTCCGAAACCTATGCGAAGTTGCGTTACCATCCGATCTGCGGATACTCGTCTGAGCCGCGGGCCCGAAGCCTGCGCGACCGCACAACACTCGATTACGCCAACTCGCTCATTCAGCTCTTCATCGAGTCGATCAGAATATCCGCGACCTCAGGCCGGGTGAACTCCACCGGCGGGCGCTCGCCGCGCTGGAGCATCTCGCGAACCTTGGTTCCCGACAGGAAAACCTGGTCGCCCTCGATCTTGGGGAATGTCTTGCCCGAGACCATCGCGCCCGCCTTCTTCGACCACGCCGAGTGCTCGAACTTCAGCGGCGCGATGCCCAGCGACCCTTCGGGAATCTCGTCGAAGATTTTCTGCGCATCGTAGGTGCCGTAGTAATTGCCCACGCCGGCATGATCCCGACCCACGATGAAGTGGCTGCACCCGTAGTTCTGCCGCAGGATCGCATGCAGAATCGCCTCACGCGGGCCTGCGTAGCGCATCGCCGCGGGCATGATCGAAAGCATGGTGTGATCCGGGTGATAGTAGTTTTCGATCAGGACGATGTAGCACTTCATGCGCACCTCGGCCGGGATGTCACCCTCCTTGGTGGCGCCCATGAGTGGGTGGATGAGCAGGCCGTCCACGATTTCCTGGGCGCACTTGGTGATGTACTCGTGGGCGCGGTGAATGGGGTTGCGCGTCTGGAACGCCACCACCGTGTGCCAACCGCGGCGCTGGAACTCCGCCCGCGTCCGCTCGGGGGTCAGGCGATGCTCCGGAAACATGGGCTCATGCCGGGGCGTGATGACATCAATCGGCCCGGCCAGGCACGTGTCGCCTTCATCCATCACCACCTTCACGCCGGGGTGAGCGATGTCCTCGGTGCCGAACGCCTTGAGCGCCTGCTTGCGTTTATCTTGCCGGTACTTCTCTTTCACCGTGAGATAGCCGAGCAAACGTCCGGCGTCATCGGCCAAAGCAATGCGATCGCCCACGCTCACTTTTTTCTCGACATCGTCCGACACGGCGCACGTGATGGGCATGGGCCAGAGCGTGCCGCTGCCGAGCTTCATGTTGTCGCACACGCTGTGGTAGTCGGCCTCGCCCATGAAGCCGTCGAGCGGGCTCATCGCGCCGATGGCGATCATCTCCAGGTCGCACTGCTGCCGCTCGGTGAGCGTGATGGTGACGGCCGGCGCCTTGGCATCGGGCTGGGCGCCTGTTCTGTGGATCAGCTTGCCCCCGTGAGGCTGAACGAGTTCGACCCCTGACATACAACTGCCTTTCAGTGAAAAACGATCCTGCTTATCTGCAGCGGAAGCCCCAGCGCACGATGATCTGAGGAGTTGCCGAGCAGCCTAGGGATTTCGTCGTTGGGATGCAAGGGCGGGCACGCCGCTCGGTCATCTCTCCCCGAGAAAGGGCCGATCAGGCCCCGACGTGCTGTTCGGACGACTTCTCGTCGAGGACCTCGGCCCCGCTGGCGCGGTTGATGTGCTCCGCCTGCTCGGCGACCTTGCGATACCCGAGATAGTGGATGATCTCGAAAACTTCCGACCACGACGGGAAAGGCCGCTCGTTGATGCGCTTGTACTCGTCGATGGCCATGATGAACTCGAGGAGCTCTCCGCTGATCTCGCCCTCTTCGGCGGCGCGGCGCACCTCTCCCCGGCGACGACCGGGACCCCGGCGGCGATCCATCCCCGATCGACGATCCACGCAGTTCGACCGCCGCTCGGGCTGCTTCTGTCTGCGATCCGGTCCCGTGTATTCTTCAGCCATATCCGAAGCATCGGACAGGCCTCTACAGTGCTTGATTTACGATGGGGCGGCGTACGGCCAGAATGCACCATCAGCGAGTTCGCGCGGCGGGATTCGCTGGATTATCAGGCGTTTGGACGGCGACGCCGCGCCGCGAGAGGCGGCGCGCTTACGGACCGAGGATCAGGCTTCGTCGTCCTCCTCCTCGTAATCGTCATCCTCGAAGTCGTCATCGTCGGGGAAGAACTCGTCGTCCTCATCCTCATCGTCTTCGAAGTAATCGTCGTCCTCGTCGTCGTCCTCCTCCCAGTCATCATCGTCATCGCCGGCGCAGACCGGCCAGGACCGCCCGTCCCAAACATCCCCGGTTCGCCAGCCATCCATCTCCGTGCTCGCGATGTCCGCGGCCATCGGCCCATCAAAGGCCGCCTCGCCCGGGACATGCCCGTCCGTGGCGGATTGGGAAAACTCTGCATCCAACGTCAGCATCATGTCCGTGTCGTCCCATTTCTCGATATTCATCACCATGGAGTGCACTCGCCGTGAAGCAATCCCGGATGTTCCCCACCTGCGTTGCGCGCACTCGGGAAGCACCGCACGCAGTACGCCATGTCCAACCGGAGCGAGCGCCCCCTCGCTCCCCGAAAGCGCGGCAAGTCTAGTACGCGCGTTCGTCTCGTCAAGCCAAAAATCGGCGGGATGACACGAAAGTAATCAGTGTTTTGCAGGCCCGTCAAACGGCGGTTTCCGCCCCCTTCTCCGGGGAGCGGTTTCGTCGCGCGAGACCGTCCGCCCTTTTTTTGCCGGATCGCGGATTAGCCAATGCCGCAAACATAGATAAGATGACTTGGGAAGGCCGTCCTTGCCTGACAGGAGCCGACCACGGTGAGTGATTCCACATCCCCCAACCGCGACCATCCGTCGCCGCCCGCCGATTCCCCCCGGCCGGTGCCGGAGACCGCCCCGGAAGAGCGTCCCGGCTTGCGACCCCCGGATTCCACTTCAAAAGCGGAACCCGAGGCGGAAAAGCCGCTCTGGACCGGGCGCACCCACTGGAAGCACTTCGCCGGGCGCATCTTCCTCTGGCTGGTGGCGATCATCGCCGTGGCAGTGCTCGTCGGCTGGATCGCTAGTTCGTCGGAGTCGCTGAACTGGCGGGGGGCGTTCTGGATCGATCTCGGCGTGGCCGGCCTGAGCGGGCTCTGGGTACTCGGCGGGGTGGCCTGGAAAATCTGGTCCTGCCGGTACCGCCTCACCTCCCAGCGCCTGTTCATCGAGCGCGGCATCCTCAGCCAGACCATCGATCAGACCGAGCTCGTCCGCGTCGACGACGTCCGCATCCGAAAGTCGCTCATGGACCGCGTGTTCGGCCTGGGCTCGGTGGTGGTCAACTCGACCGACGCCACCGATCGGCAGTTGATCATCGTCGGTATTCCCGATCCCGACCGCGTCGCGGAGCTCATCCGCTCCAACATGCGGACCATGCGGCGCTCGTCGCTCTATGTCGAGAGCCTGTAGAGAGGGAACCGGCGAACCATTGCCCCCGGATTACGGGCTTGCCGTCCCATCAGGAGAAAGCGCGCCTCCCGAATCTGAGCTTGCCGAGCGCCAGCAGGCTCAAGGCGAGGATCAGCATGCTCCATTCCGATGCGGCGGGGATAGCCGACTCGCAGCCCGGGATCGCATCGTCGAATCCCGGACAGAGATCGTTGCAATCCTCAACGCCGTCGCCGTCCGAATCGACGTCGGGTACGTTGCATCCGCAAACGCCGGGTGCCGTCTTGTTCGGGTCGTTCGGGCAGGCGTCACCGCATCGCCCGTCCGCGCCGTCGCCGTCGGGATCACCGAGGCAGGTCACGTCGTTCCCCTGATAGGACCCCCCTGCCGATCCGCAGTCCGCTTCCGTAAGTACCTCGCAGGTCAATCCACGACAGCAGGCACCGGTCGGGGCCGCGGCGATCCGCAATACGACGCCCGAATTGCCGCTCGGCGCGAGCTCATCCGATGCCATCACGTAGATTTCACCGCTTTGATCTTCGCCAAAGCCCTTGAGAAACTGCCCGAACGGATCGCCGTTCGGGGCGATGAAGAACTCCTTGCGGATGAAAGCATCAGGGCCGGACAACTCGGCGTAGTAAAGCCGCCCGGTCGGTCCGAAATCGCCGCTGAAGTCCCCGTAGACGTACTTCCCGACAAGTTCAGGGAATTGGGCGCCGCGATATACGAATCCTCCTATGACGGACAGGCCGCCGTCCGCGTGTGTGTACTCACTCACCGGATCAAGCAGCGGATCGCCGAGCACCGTGCCGACAGCCGGGCAACTCGCCGGCGGGTTGGCGGGCTGGAACGGGTCGAAGCAGTGCAAGCCTTCGCGAATCGCCCAGCCGTAATTGCCACCGGCCACGACGATGTCGACTTCCTCGAAAAGGTCCTGTCCCACGTCGCCGACGATGAGCTTGCCGTCTCCGCCGGGACCATCATCAAAGGAGAAGCGGAACGGATTGCGGAACCCGTATGCGTAGATTTCATCCAATCCGGGCCCGCCGACGAAGGGATTCGTGGGTGGGATCGCATAGTTCAAACCCGGCGGGGGAGGCGCGTCCACATCGATTCGCAACATTGACCCGAGGGGTGTATCGATATTCTGTCCGTTGCCGATCGGGCCGTGCGGAAGCGACACCTGGTCCAAGCCGTCGTTGGCTCCGCCACCATCGCCCAGTGAGAAATAGAGATAGCCGTC
Organism: Phycisphaerae bacterium; assembly: GCA_024102815.1. Lineage (NCBI taxonomy): Bacteria > Pseudomonadati > Planctomycetota > Phycisphaerae > Phycisphaerae bacterium. The sequence continues at coordinate 352,483 of JAGFJJ010000048.1, read as the reverse complement.
CGGCCCGAAGGCGACCGCCCCGGCGTTATGATTGAATTCCGGCTCATCGACTGTGAACAGGATGATTTCGGAAAGCGGGTCGGCCACGTTGGCACTGGGCGGTGTGGCCTGGTATTCCGCCAGCACCTCGCTGTGGCACCCGACAATGAAATTGCCCGGATCGCTGCAGGGTTCGCCGGGGTCACCCACGCGCGGCGTGCTGTAGCGAACAAAAAAGCGCCCGTTGTTGCGATAGTCGGGGTGAAACGCCAGCCCCAGAAAGCCCCGTTCGTCAAAGAAGCTGCCAAGCGTCGGGAGCTTGGCGCTCAGGTCGAGAAACGGGGTCGGCAGCAGGACGCCGTTCTCGATCACGCGAATCTGCCCCGCTTGATCGACGACAAAAAGCCGACCGGAATCGTCTCCCGCGTGGGTCAGCAACACCGGCGACGTCAGTCCGGTGGCGACCGTTTCAAGTTCAATCTGGATGGGATCGGCTGCGATCGCGCCGCTCGACCCCAGACCCGAAAAACAAACCGCAACGGCGGCGATCATTGGCCTGCGCATGATTTTACCCTCCCGCTTTCTTGTGAATGTCTTGTCGCGGTAGGGTCATTGCATGAAAAGTGAGGAATTGCTGAACCTGGTCCACCCGAAGGATCGTCACTCAGCCGGTTCACCCTCGGGAAACCCAATGCACGTCGGGCGAGGCGCCATCTGACACCCCGCCCGACGTTGGCTCCTTGCGAACCGTTCGCGCTGGCGCAAGCCGAAACTCGGCCTGGGATCGCCCTCGGAATCAGTTGAACCTACTCGATCAGTGCTACCGGCCTCGCCCCGCCCAGTTCCTGGAAGATCTGGTCGAGCTGCGCGCTGTACTCGCTGATCGAACCGCTGGCATGGAACGGCTCCGTGCCGCTGTAGCCGGCGATCTCGGCCATCGTGTCCACATCGGCTCCCAGACCGACGCTCACGGCGTAGATGCGGATCCCCTGAGCCACCGCCTGCTGCGCCGCGTACTTGGCATAGGCCTCACCGCCCGACGTCGAGTAATTGCCCCACTGGTTGATGTTGGCATTGCCATCAGTCAGCAGCAGGATGACCTTGCGGGCATTCGATCGGGCCCGAGCGCTGTTGAGCTCCTCGATGGCCCGTTCGATGCCGCCGCCCATGTTCGTATAGCTGTCATAGTGACCGGCCTGCATCTCGTTCAGGCGATTGCTCACCTGCTCGACGTCCGTGGTCAGATCGACCTCGTGCCGGGCCGTCGTGCCGTAGATCTCCAGCGACACCTGATCGTTCGTCCCCAGCGTGGTGAGCAGCTCGGTCATGTGCTGGACCGAATCCTTCACCGCCTGCATGGGCTGGGTCGGCGTATCCGCCAGATCGGACGTCTGGTCGTGCGCCGGCTGGCGCTCCAGCAGGTAGTTCATGAATGTCTTCAGCCCGAAGCGATATCGATAGGCGGAGTCGGCCTGGTACATCGCCGTGCTGTTGCTCCGCACATAGTTGTAGATCCAGTCGTTCCAACTTCCGGACTCGAAGGGATAGTCCACGAGCCAGGTCAGCTCCGACGATTCCGGCTGGTTGTTGCCGTCACCGTACTTGCGCTGGTCGGCGGGAATCGAGTTCCACAGCCCGCCGGACTTCCCGCTATCCCACCGCGCCAGGCCCAACGCCACGGCCGTTCGCACCGTCCAGCCGTATTGACCCCACGAGTCCTTGGAGCTGTCGTAGCTCGAACTCACCAGGGCATTGATCTCGCTCGAACTGTAGCCCTGTGCCGCGAGCCAGTTCTTCAGGTTCGCATTGCCGTTCCAGCTCGATCCTTTCGGCAGGTACGCCAGGCCCGGATCGGTCGCCGGGTCGTAGCTGTCATTGATCTCGTTGCCCCAGTAATACAGCCAACCCCACGTCGGCCCGACCTGCCCCCCGACATCGTCAACGCCCGGGTCGGCTCCGCCACCGCCCGGACCCACGGGTCCGGTGCCCGGCATGACCGGCGCCGAGAAAGGATCGCGGACCGGCGGAGGACTCACGCCGTCCACCCCGTGTCGACCCGCCAGCACGGACAATGCGTCCCATACCTCGAACAGGTTGTTGTCGGGATTGGGCAGCTCGCTGTCGTCCGTGTGCGACCCGGAAAGGTCCGCCACCACGGCAATATCCCGCGGGACCATCATGGCCGTGGCACTGGCCGTCAGCCCCGTCGAGTGCTTCCCGAATACGCTCGCGAAATACAGCGGGAGCGCGCCGTTCACCGATCCGCTTTCCATGCGCACCGTAATCCGCACGGCGTCAGGGAGGAAATTCCCGGGCTGGAACGTGTAGGTGTTGCTGTTCGCGTCGTAGACCGCCCGTCCCACGACCACATCCGAGGACTCGAGCGTGATCGATTTGGACAGTACGGGATTCTCCTCGACGATTTCCTGGGCGCGAGAACGCGCCAGTTCAATCGGATCAAGATCACCGTAGTCGGCCAACGCTTCGGCAGCCGCCAGCGCCGCGGCATCCGCCGCCCGCTGCAAATCCGCCTTGGCGTTGTACATCAAGCCCACGTCCACGGACAACGCCGCACAACCCAACAGCACGACCAGCAGAACCAGCACCTGCACGGCGACGACACCGCGTCGCCGTTTCTTGTCTGCACGATGTCTTCGATACGACATGGCTTCTATCCCCCCTTACGCATATGCGGCGACGCTCAGCGTGCCGCGACGGCGCCGGGCCCGAATTCGCTCCTTGGCGAGGCACCTGCGCCGATCGAAACAGATGGCAATGCAAACGTACGATCCGCATGGAACGGCAGATTTCGACCCCTATGCGGTGTTCACGCCATGGTCCGTTTTCGCCCGTAAATATAGTTAAGGTGTTACGCCTGTCGGGCGCAAAGATGTGCACGGGCCTGCCCCCAATACACGCGGCCCACCCATCTTAACAGGAGAGAAATCTGAAAAAATCTTTCGCTTTTTGTGCGGGAATCACCGTGGGTCCGGTAACGCGGGGTGCGGCGCGACTTCCGGCTATTCCGGGCCGTCGGTCACGTCAAGCCATTGGTACGGCGCGAATCGCGGAACCCCGCTCCCCTCCACGGGCGTGAGATGATCGAGCCAGTAGGCGTCATCATTGCGCTGGAATACCATGAACTTTCCGCGGTTGGCCGGGTCCTTGGCGCGGTGATAACGCATGTAGATGTGCTCATCGTCCACCGCCAGAACTTCGATCTTCCCCGTCTCGTGCGACATGACGAACTTCGCCCGCCGGGCCAGTCCCGATCCCCGACGCAGTGCCTCACGGAAAATCTCCCACCCGCGGACGATGGGCACCTCGTAGGGCTCGTTGCCCGCGGTCGGCCGGCCCTGGAACAGGTAGTATGGCGGACAACCGATCCACGACAGTCGCTGGTACAGTTCAGCCAACACTTCAACGTCGTCGTTGACGCCCTTAATCATCGGACACTGATTACAGCAGATCACGCCATTGCGAATGAAGCAATCAATACCCTCGACGGCCACGTCCGTAAGCTCGCGCGGATGATCGAAATGGGCCATCAGGTAGATGCGCCGGTCCGCATGGGAGTGCTTGCGGAGCAGCTCCTGCAGGGGCTGGTCGGTCAACACCCGCCAGGGATCGAAGGCCGGCATCTTCGATCCGATGCGGATAATCCGCACGTGCGCAATGTCCCTCAGGGCATCGAGAATCTCGCCGAGGCGCCGTGTGCTCATCAGCAGTGGATCGCCCCCGGTCAGCAGCACGTTGGTGATCTGTGGGTTATCACGAATGTACGCGATGCCCTCGGAGACGTCGTTGGTGACCTCGTCATTCTCGTCCATGAAGAGCCGCTTGCGAAAGCAGTAGCGGCAATAGGCACCGCACACTTCATTGCACAACAGCAGCACGGTGTGCGGATACTTGTGCTGCACGCCCCGCGTAACGGTCACGGCCTGCTCGTTGCTCGCATCGAGATTCCCCCACTCGTTGAGCTCCTCCTCCCGGGGGATGATGAGCTGCTTGATGGGGTCGTGCGGGTCGCTCCAGTCGATGAGCCCAAGGTAGTAATCGTTCGCCCGGAAGACATAGCGCTTCGCTACCTGCTTGAGATGGTTCCGTTCCGCCTCTGGGATGTGCGTCAATTTGTCCAGGTCACGGACGTACCGGACCCGACGAACGCCGTCGTTGCGGATCTCCATTGGCCGGCTCATGATGGTGTCGGTCATGGTTATCGCTCCTTGATGCTTGCAGCCGACATCGCCCATTGGCGGCGGTATTGGCCTGCCCGCATGAACGGGCGGTTACACGCCTGAAAGATACGACACAGAAGCGACGGAAAGCGGCATGTTGCTCCTTGCCGCTCCGCTCGTTCGCGAAGGGAACCGCTCGCAGCAGGGCCAAAACGGCGAGCGATTTGGGCTTTGTCCCGCTGGGTTGTATTCGACAAGTGTTTCGACGTCAAGAGACTTGACGTCGAAACACGAGCATTTACCATATCGGGCGTGGAAAAGGATCCAAATGACTCAGTTGAGGGCCGGCAGCCACAATTTTCAGTGGCTCTGGATGATTCGCCCGCGGGGGTCATCGGGCGGATTCTCGTCGTAGCCTATCAGTTGGAACGTCGCACGAATCGCCTCCTGGCCGAATACGACCTCAGCCTGTGGCAGCTTGACGTACTGGGCGCTCTTCGCCGCTCGGGCCCTTCCCATGCCCTCTCGCCAACCGAGTTGTCCCAGGCCGTCTGGCTATCCTCCGCCGCCATGACCAATCGAATCGACCGTCTGGAGGAATCCGGACTGGTAAGGCGCGCCCGGCACCCGGCTGACCGTCGTGGCGTGCTTATCTCGCTCACCGAACGCGGGCGCGAAGTGACCGACGCAGTCATGGGGCCGCGCCTCGAAGACGCGCGCCAGGCGCTCGCTTCCCTGAGCGGAGAGCAGCTTACGCAACTTTCAGGCATGCTGGCTATCTTGCAGGAACACCTTTCCGGAGAATGCGACCGCAAGCCAATCGCCAATGGGCGGGCGCGGAACGGCCCATCGGGCGGAGCGGCTGGCGGCACTTCGGAAGGGACCGGCACCGTCCAGAGCAATGCGGGGCATCCGTCGGACGACGGCCGGGGACGCGCCGTGTTTGCCCCCTTACCGCGAGACTCCTTTGGAACTTGAGTTTGGCATTCGGATGCGATCGAAGGGAATCAGGGAAGAAACATGCGACGAGTAGTAACACGGTTGGCATCGGCCTCGATGAGGCGCCTCTTCTTCACAGCGGCAGGTATGATCGCGCTGATTCTGTCCGCCGCCTTCGCGCCGGTACCTTGCCTGGCCCAATCGGGTCCTGCGGCGAATCAGAACGCGACTTCAAACGCAAACGGCAACCCCTCAGAAGCAACGCCTTCGCCGGAAACGAAATCCCCGGAAACACCCGCTTCCAATCCCCCTCCGGATACTCCGAAAAGCGGAGAGAAGTCTTCCGACCAGAAACCAACCGCCGACAAACCCGCGGGAAGCACGTCCGCTTCCGCCCCCAAAGAGACGGAGGCCGAACGCTACGCCCGCCTGCGCCGCGCCGCCGAGGAGACGCAGAAGCAGCTCGAGGACGCGCGCCAGAAACTCGAAAGGGCCCAGGCCGACTATGACAGGCTCGACGCCGAAGTGCAGAAGCTGACCACTGAGCTGGAGGAGAAGTCGGCCGCGCTGGAGAAAGCAAAACAAGCCAACGCGACGGAGGATGTCGCCCGGCTCGAATCGGAAGTCAACGATCTGGCCGAACGGAAGCGCCTGGCGACCGAGCAGCGCGATCTGGTCTTCAAGGAACGTAAGACAATTAGCGAGCAGATCCCTACGCTGGAGAAGCTCCTGAAGTCCAACAAAGATGCCGTCGCGGCGCTGGAGGGTCCGCCCGGCGACAAGCAGGCAACAACCAAGCCCGCCGAAATGCCCGCGGAGAAACAACCTGCCCAAGGGGCGCTGGCGGGCAACGCCAACGCCGCCGTCCAGGCCCCGGCGCAGCCGGCGAATCCTGCGGCGTCCGGTGAGGTCCAACCGTCCGCCAACTCGGGACAGCCGGCCCAGGCAACCCCTCCCGTTTCGCCGCCAGTTGCGGGCGCGCTTCCCGGAACAGCACCTGCCCAACCGGGAACCACGACGCCGCCCAAGCCGGTGAGTCCTGAACTGAAGAAGGCCACGGAGGAGCTGGAAGCCAAGCAGGCCAAGGCCCAGGAGGCGGCCGAGCAGGTCACGACCAAGGAACAGCAGATCGAGAACCTGCGCAAGCTCATCAAGCTGGACGAGCAGCTTCTCGGCACGGCCCACCAGAAGCGGGCCAACGCCCTGCAGTCCGCACAGACGCTTCGCGAGCAGGCAAGAAACAAGTGGGCCGATGGGGCGAAGCCCGACGAGATCAACAAGCTCTGGGCCCAGGCGGAAGAAGCCAATCAGCGCTATGTCGAGGCGCAAAAGGAAGTCGACGACATCATTGCCCGCGTCGACAAGCGCCAGACGGAGCTGGACCAGCTCCAGAGCGAACGCATCGCGGCAATGAAGACCGCCGAGAAGGAGCGCAAGGCCGCGGAGCAAGCCCAGCAAAAGAAGGATGAGCTGGAGAACCCATTCTCGCTCGAGAACCTCCGGACCTGGGTGGTGACGCGCGGGCCGCGCGTCCTGGCCATCATCCTCGGCGTTGTTGCGCTTCTCTGGCTGGTCGGTGTGATCGACCGGCGCGTCAGCAAGCGCATCGCGGCCCGTAGCGACAGGGGGTCCATGGTCGAGCGGGAGAACCGGGCGCGAACGCTCGTGCAGGTCATTCGCAACGCGGCCTCAGTCGTCATTGTCGCCAGCGGGTTCATTATGCTGCTCGGCGAAACGGGCATTGACCTGGCTCCCATTCTCGGAGGCGCGGCGGTCGTCGGTCTTGCCGTGGCCTTCGGCGCGCAGAATCTGGTCCGCGATTACTTCAGTGGGTTCATGATCCTGCTCGAGAACCAGTATGGTGTGAACGACGTGATCAGGATCGGCGACACGGCCGGCCTGGTCGAACGTATCACCCTGCGGATCACCATCCTCCGCGACCTGGAGGGCATCGTCCATTTCGTCCCCAACGGCGAAATCACCCGCGTCAGCAACATGACCCATGGATGGTCGCGGGCGCTGTTCGACATCGGCGTCGCCTACAAGGAGGACGTCAACCAGGTGATGAGTGTGCTGGTGCAGGTTGCCAACGAGCTGCGGGCGGAGCCGGAATTCAAGCTGCTAATACTCGAGCCGCCGGAAATGCTCGGCGTGAACGCGTTCGCCGATTCCGCGGTGGTCATCAAGTTTTTCATCAAGACCCGACCCTTGCAGCAGTGGAAGGTGAAACGCGAAATGCTGCGGCGAATCAAGATGCGCTTCGACGAGCTGGGCATCGAGATTCCGTTCCCGCACCGTACCGTCTACCATCGCTACGAGGAGTCCAACGGATCGGCCGAGCACCACCGCGGGTCCGAGCAGCCGTGGAGCGTGCCGGCGCCGTGACGCGGCGCCGGTGTCATGGAGACGCCGGCCGAAAACAGAGGAGGAATGAGTCATGCCGTCGCCGAGGGAAACGACGCTCGTGCAGGAACCGAGAAATATCGTGGAGCCGATTCAGGAACGCGGGCCGCGGTTTCCCGGCGAAGCTGTGGATGGAGGACCATCACTGTCCAAGACATCAACCGGCCAGATCGTCATTGTCGCCAATCGCCTTCCGGTGCGCCGCGCCAAGCGAACGCCTGTGGTATGGGAAACGAGCCCGGGCGGACTGGTATCGGCGCTTCGGCCGATCCTGCAAAGCCGCCCAAGTACGTGGGTCGGCTGGCCCGGTTTCACCGGCTCCGTCCCCAAGGCATTTCATCACGAGGGCATTCGCAATCGACCGCTCTCCCTTTCCCGCGACGAGGTGCAGAGCTTCTACGAGGGTTTCGCCAACCGCACCCTCTGGCCGCTCTACCACGACGCGGTCCGTCCTCCCGTCTACCATCGACGGTGGTGGTGGCCCTATGTGGACGTGAATCGCCGGTTCGCCGAAGCGGCGGCGGAGACGGCCGCCAAGAATGCCGTCGTTTGGGTGCACGACTATCACCTGCAGCTCGTGCCGGCCATGCTCCGCGAGCTCCGTCCCGATTTGCGCATCGGGTTCTTCTTGCACATTCCTTTCCCGCCGCGCGAACTGTTCTCGCAGATTCCGTGGCGGCGGCAGATTCTCGACGGGCTGCTCGGCGCCGACCTGATCGGCTTTCAGACGCATGACGGCGCCGTCAACTTCGTCGAAAGCTGCTGCCATTTCACCACCGCATCGGGCTGCGGGGAGTCGATGAACTACGAGGGACGGACTGTTCGCGCCCAGGCGTTTCCCATTTCCATCGATGTAGGCCGATTCGAGGAGATTGCCGCGGAGATCAAGACGAAGCGCTCGGCCGCGGGATTCCGCCGCCGGCTCAGCGGCCGCCGAAAGATCCTCCTCGGCGTGGATCGCATGGACTACACCAAGGGAATCGACATTCGTCTCAAGGCATACCAGGAGTTGCTTCGCAGCGAACGGGCCAAGCAGGAGGAGTGCGTCTTCGTGCAGGTGGCCGTGCCCAGCCGCGAGCGTGTGGATGAATATCGCGACTTGCGCAACCAGATCGAGCGGCAGGTCGGAGAGATCAACGGCGAGTTTGGACAGCTCGGCATGATGCCGGTCCACTACCTCCACCGAAGCTTTCCCATGGATCAGCTCGTGGCGCTGTACCGCGCCGCCGATGTCATGGTGGTGACACCGCTCCGCGACGGAATGAACCTTGTCGCCAAAGAGTTCGTCGCCTCGCGGCTCGACGACACCGGCGTGCTGGTTCTCAGCGAGTTCACCGGTGCGGCCAGCGAAATGCAGTCGGCCCTGCTGGTCAATCCCCACGATACCGACGGCTTGATCGCCACCATGGAACAGGCCCTGCACATGTCCGACGGTGAACAGGCCCGCCGCATGAGCTCCTTGCGAAAGGGAGTACGCGACCATGACGTCTTCCGCTGGGCCGAGACTTTCTTCGATAAGCTCTCCGCATGACCGGGTGAGCGGCCCACTTGCCCGATGACCCACCCGCGCCGTAGCCTGCGTCCCGTACAGCGCAGGCGCGGCCATGAACCGAACCGACGAGTGCGACAATCTCTCACCCACACCCGATGCCGCACTCATGGAGCGCGTTGCCCGGAGCGACCGCGCCGCGCTGGGCGAGATCGTCCGTCGCCATCAGCGCCGGGTGTTCGAACTCGCCTTCCGCACGACGAGCGATCGGGCGCTGGCCGAGGACATCGTCCAGGATTCGTTTCTGCGCGTGTGGCGATCGGCCGGCCGATACCAGCCGACGGCGCGCTTCTCCACCTGGCTCTATCGCATTGTGGTCAATCTCTGCCTGGACGCGTTCAAGAAACGCCGGCCCGGCTCGCTGCCCGCCGTAGACGACCGAAAGGGAGAGGGTGGTGATCCGGCGGACGGCGCGAGCGCCGCCCATCGTGCGGAGCGCGTCCGGGCCGCCGTCGACCGCCTTCCCGAGCGGCAGCGCGTGGCTTTGGTGCTTCATCGGTTCGAGGGGCTGAGCCTGGGGGACGTGTCGTCCGCCACGGGCTGGAGCAAATCGTCGGTCGAATCGCTGCTGGTACGGGCCTACGCCCGCCTGCGGGAGGAACTATCGGACGAAGCGGAAACCTGATCCGGCCCGCAGGCGACGAGCGGGTCGATCGTTCCAAAGTACGGAGGCCGTTGTCATGTCCTGTCCGTCCGAAATTGAACTCATCCAGATGATCGCCGGCGAGCTGGACGATCGCCGGGCGAAAGCGGTCACTGAGCACGCGAGATCTTGCGCAAGATGCGCGGCGCTGCTGAAGTCACAATCGGTGCTTTGGGAGACATTGGTAGATTTGGACGCGGCCGAGTCGCCCGACCTGTGGGAGCGCATCGAAACCGGACTCGACCGGAAGCAGACCGTCCCATTCCCGACGCCGGGTTCCCGGCAATTCGGCCTTCTGCGCGTGGCCGCCTCGCTGGCGTTTGCAGCGCTCCTCGGTATCGCCGCGGGGCGGTTGATCCCAGTGAGCCAGGAGTCATCCTCGACGGCGTCAGTGTCGACGGAGACTCCGCTGGAGGTGCTTGGTGCCGACGACCTTCTCGTGGACGCCGCGACGCGGCTTCCTCTTACCGTTGCCGATGACCTCGAGGAAAAGGCGGAGGGTGCATCATGATCGCCCCAAAGACGCGGAGTCTGCTCCTCTGGTCGGCCGTGCTGTTCGCGGGCAGTTTTGCGGCTACCGTCGTGCTTCGTGCCTCCGGCCCCCCTCCGCCGCCACCCGATCCGCTCGCCAGAGCGCTCGGACTGAGCCCGGAAGACGCCCGCGCCCTGCACGACCGTGATCCTTCCTTCGGGGCGGATCTCCGCAAACTCCGGGATCAACTGGACGCCACGCGGGAGGACTTCGCCCGGCTCCTGGAGGACCCGTCCACGCCGGAGCAGACCCTGCGCGATCAGATCGATCGGGTGATCGACACCCACAATCAACTCGAGCGCCGCGTCTTCGAACACATCCTGGCTTTGCGCGAGGAGCTCGACCCGAAGCAGAGGCGAGCGCTGCTCTCGCTTTGCGCAGAAGGGGTTCGCAGAGGACCGCGGGCGCCGTGGCGACATCGTGGGGGGCGTGGCGAGCTTGATGAGCCTCCCGGCGGTCCGGACGGCGGCGGGCCTCCCGGATGGGGGAGGGGACGTGGTGGACCGGGGCGCGGCCGCGGTGGACCGAACGACGGAAACTAGTTAGCACGACGATGCCCGCATGAGCTATTCCGTGCGCAGCGCCCGCAGGAGCGGGGCACGAAGCGTCGGGCGAAGGGCCAGCGCCCCGGCGCCGATGCCCACGATCAGTACGCCGCCCACGGCCACGAGCAGCGCCGTCCAGTTGATCGAGCCCGGCTGGCGGACCAAGTGCGGAGCGATGGCCAGCATGGCGGGGACAACGCCGGCCGCCAAGCCGGCAATCACCAGTGCAACATTCTCCGCCAGCACGATGATTCCGAGCGACGCGCGCGAGAAACCGAGAGCGCGCATCAGGGCCAGTTCCGACCGCCGCTCCCAGACGTTTCGCAGCAGCACGACGGCCAGCCCGCAGGAGCCCAAGAGCAGGCCCAGCCCGCCCAGCGTCTGGAACGTCGCCAGATACGTGTTCTGCACCGCCAGATAACGGGCCAGCCGATCGCTGCTTTCCGTCGCGTCAAACGCATACGCGGAAAGATCGCGCTCCAGTGCCGTCGAGACTTCCCTGGACCGATCCGGTGGCACATCGATCAGGAAGAACCCGTGGCCGGTGATGTTCGGAAACAGTTGCGTGAATGCCGAGTCCGAGACGACGATCTCGTCTTGCAGCACGCTCTGCGTAAGGAGGGCGACGAAACGCAGACGGCGCGGCTGCCCGCGCCCGTCGGTGACGATGAGATCCTTGCCTAGTCCCGAATGTAATTGCCACATCACCGCCGCCTCGTCGGCGATAGCGGGAATGGCACCATCCTCAAATGTCCGGCGGAGCAGAAGCCACGGATTCGCCCGTTCTTGCTGCGTTTCTGCCAACGTGGACGAGAAGGCGAATCCGCCGCGATTGATGAGCGCATCCCCCGCGCCGACGATCCGCGGCCGTTTCGGCTGGTAGAGGTTCAGGCAGCTCGATTCATCCCCGGGCCGAAGCCGAAGCGGAATGATCTCGGCTCCCGCCAGAAGATTCGAGGTCTCTTCGGAGATATTCAATGACTCGCGTCCCTGCGACGTGCTCAGTGAAAACGGCAGCGGCACGGCCGCCTCCGCCACCAGCGTGAACCCGCCGGTGCCCGATCGGCGGTCCGTCGGATCGCTCGGCGGACGCATCTCAAAGGCCTGGAGCGCGGCGATCAGGAACGTGGCCGTGGCGATGAGTCCGGCGGTGAGTAGACTCCGCCCCCGGTGGCGCGGCGCGTTGCGGGCACCCAGTCGCCAGAGCGCCGCCTGTCCCGGACGATGCACGATGCCGGGGGGGCGATTCAGCCAGATGGCGACCGCAGCCAGACTCGCCGCCAGCAAGGCCGATCCGCTCCCAAAGAACGCGAATGCCTCGGGAAAATCCGTGGAAAACAACGGCGCCACGGCCAGTGCCACAGCGGCGGCACTCCCCGCAACGAGGACTGCCCCCCGAATCCATCCTATCGACGAGCGGCGCGCATCGTGCCCGTGCCCGCCTTCCATGCGCGTTGAGTCGCGCTTTCCCCTTGTGGCATGTATACGCGGAGCCGTCGGTTCCACGTTGCCCGCCAGAAGCGCCCTCGGAGATCGTCGCGTAAGCCCGCGAATCGACCAGGCGAGCGCCGCAACGGCCACGAGCGCGCCGGTTACGCCGCCGATCAACAGCGTGCCGGGTTGCATGTGCAGCCGAAGGAACGTTCCCCCTACCGCGGCCGACCACCATGTATTGAGCCCTGAAAGCATCGCCCAGGCGTAGGCCCCCGCCCCGCAGACGCCCATCGCCGAACCCATCACCGCGACGCTTGCGCCCTCGCCCAACAGCAATCGGGCTACGACACGCGGAGAGCACCCCACCGCCAGCAGCAGTCCGATCTCCCCCGCCCGCCGCTCCACGCCCAAACGAAACAGCAGTGCCATGAGCATGGCCGCGGAGACCACCAGGAAAAAGCTGAACCCGATAAAGAGCATGCCGAAGTCCGTGCTGCCCCGGCTGGCCTTGAGGGCGTCGGCGTGAACAGGAAGGAAACGCAGCCCCATCGCCGACAGATCGACCTCGCGAAGCAGGGCTTCTTCCAGGCGCGCTTCAGACACAATGCCTCCCTGTTGGGCGCGTGTGTCGGTGAATCGAATGGATGTCGAAGCTCCGAAACGCTCGCCGTCGTGGGCCCAAAGTCGCCGCCCCGTCGCGAGCGAAACGAACGCCTTCGGCGCCGCCCGATACTTCTCCCAATAGGCGTCATCCTTGGGGCGGATTTTGCTCAGATCGATGGGAAACGGGGCATTCCACTCGCTCAGGCTGTTGGTGTCGGTGATGCCCTTATAGGCCGGTGTCCAGCCCGAGTCGGCGATCGCATCGCTCATCGGAAGAACGCCTTGCAGGATGAACCTCGCCGACTCCGTCTGCAATGCGCCGAATGCATCGGTAATGTAGTACGTTACGACGACATGATCACCCACTTCGGCGCCGAGATCATCGGCCGCCCATTGGTTCAGAAAGATGTCCCCCTCGCCGAGCTGTGGAGCCAAACTGCCGTTCGCGAGGCGGACGTGGTCTCCCGGAATCGCGGCGGACAGATCCACAGCGGTGATCGTCGAGTATGGAATACTCGTTTCGGTTCCGGCGCCAGCGTTTCCCTCCCTCGATGCGAGGCGAATCTCATTGGCCAGATAAGTCAGGACCGGCACCGCCGGAAAACCCGCCGCCGCGCCCGCACGCATCGCGGCCTCCTCCACCGCCGGATCGATGAGCAGCGCATCGCTCCCCAGAGAGTAATATGCGCGCGTTTCGTCGTGGCGCAGCGTCAAGCCCAAGTCATCGAGCGTCGCCGCGCTACGCAGGGCGTTTTGAAGGAGTGCCAACGTATCGTCACTACCTCCTGTCTCGCCCGGCACGGCATCGGTCACGAGAATTGCGTTGGCGCGCCCCTCCTGTTCGAGCGCCCGTTGCAGTGTCGCCAGTGGTACGAAAGCGTTGCGCGGCGCAACCTGCCGGGCGTCGAGCCCGAATGAAGCGACACCCCTTGCGGGAAGGATCGACTTGACCGTAAGCCGAATGGTCGTGGATCGCTGATCCCGCCGACCCAGCAATGTCTCGGTGGGAACGGGGTCGGCCGAGCCCATTCGCACGAGTACATCGTCACCCACACCCGCTCCCAACGCTTCGGCGAGCGGCTCATTCAGCGCGACTATGCGCCCGGCGAACGCGTCGCCGGCAGGAAAACTGCTGCCGCCCTCGACTGCGGGCACATTTCCCCAGAATCTCGAATCGACGCCGAGAACCTGGACATGATCGACGCGGGCTTGGGTATCGGCCTGGGTTACGCCGCCTCGGGCAAGAATCGCGGGAACGAACCGCAATGAAAGGGGCTCGCTCTCTGCTTCGTGCGCACTATCCTGCTCGGTGCCGCCCGCCTTAGTCGATTCCGCGATCTTCTCCGCCAAGGCCTCCCGAAAGAACCGCGGCGCCACCATGGCTTGGTCCACGCGCCCCAGGCGCCCGAGCATGGTCTCCCGCAGGCTCGCCCGCACCGAGTCGCCCACCAGCAGCGCTCCGGTCAGCGTGGCCGTGCCCACGACAACGCCCAGCAGCAGCGCCGCATGCGACCGCCGGAAGAAGGACAAATTGCGGAGAATGAAGCCGGTTCGGCCCACGGAATCTCCAGGAAGCGTCAGCGATCGGTAAGTGATCCGTCATCCAGCTCGAGCCGGCGTGCGAACCGATCGGCCAGGTCCGCGCTGTGCGTCACCACGATCAGCGTCACGCCGTCGCGCCGGGGCAATTCTCCGAGCAGATCCGCAACGCCGCCCGCCGACGTGCGATCCAGGTTCCCCGTCGGCTCGTCCGCCAGGACCAACGCCGGCTCGTTGATCAGCGCCCGGGCGATGGCCACGCGCTGCCGCTCCCCGCCGGACAACTCGGCCGGTCGATGATCCAGACGTGCCGAAAGCCCCACGCGATCGAGCAGCATCTTCGCGCGATCGAGCCGGTCCGATCCCCCCGTGTCCGCCAGCGTGGGCAGCAGCACGTTTTCCAGTGCCGAGCACTGCGGCAGGAGATGGTGCTCCTGAAAAACAAACCCCACGCGGCGATTGCGAAAGCGGGCCAATGCGGACTCCCCCAGGGCGAAGGGATTCTCGCCGGCGATGGTCACGCTGCCGGAGGTGGGCGGCTCGAGTGTTCCCAGGATGTTGAGCAACGTGCTCTTGCCCGATCCCGACGGACCCATGATCGAAACCGCGTCGCCGGCCTCGAGTGTCAGCGAGATGTCACGAAGGATCTCCAGCTCTCCCGATCGGGTCGGGAAGGACTTCCGCAGCGCCTCGACCTTCAGGCTGTTCATCAGGCAGGTCCCTCCGGAGGATCGGTCCAGTGGGTCTGCGGCACCGCGGTGGCGTCGAAATCCTTCGCCAGGTAGCGGTCGATGATCCCGTGACCCACGTAGATGATTGGTGTGATCAGCACGGCCACCGCGAGCTTGAAGATGTAGTTCCCGGCCGCCAGCGGAAGAAACTGCGTCATGGTGAGCTTCGCCGGCACCACGAAACCGATGTACCCGACCACGAACGTATCTACAAGCTGGCTCACGGCCGTGCTCCCCGTGGCCCGCAGCCAAAGCAGACGATGCCCCGTTCGCGCCTTGACCGCAACGAAAACCAGCACGTCCACGAGCTGGCTGACCAGGAATGCCACCAGTGAGCCGACGATGATCCACATCGACTGTCCGAAGACGGAGCGAAAGGCCTCGTCGCTGACCGGAGAAATGCTCGCCGCCGGCACCTGCATCTCGACATAGAGCATCGCGAACGCGTAGGAAATCATCCCCACGGCCAGGAAGGTGAGCCGTCGAACGCCCGCCTGTCCGAAGTATTCGTTAACCAGATCGGTCGAGATGAAGACCACGGGCCAGGGGATGACACCGATGGAGAGCATCAGCTCGGCCGGCAGCCACGGCACGCCCGGGATCCCCGGAACGGCGAAGAGCTTCCCGCCGGTCAACTCCGCGAGAATCGCGTTGGTGATGAAGAACCCGCCGAGGACGAAGAAGACCAGGTCTCGTCGGTTGCGGGGCATGGCGGGGGTCAGGTGGGCAGGAGATCCAGGGCTTCCGTGTCCAATCGGTCGCGAAGCATCGGGCGGTCCTCACCCATCGCCGCCCATTCCACCGGCGTGCAGACCCAGATGTCCACGGGAACCGGCATATCCACCGCCTCGTAACGCCGCCGCCGATCCACGAGCGACATCCCTTCGGCCGTCTCAGTCACGACGATTACGTCGAGGTCGCTGCCCACGCCCCAATCGCCGCGTGCATAGGAACCGACACAGAAAATTCGCGTCAGGCCCGGGTCGGTTCGAGCGACTTCCGCCGCCCAGAGGCGGGCGGCTGCGAGCACTTCCTCACGCCCCGGCCATTTGAACACGGAAGAATTCAACGATCTGATCGGCATGACCAATTGACGACCGAAGTCGTCTCAAGCAACGAGTGAACGCAGGTTGAGCTTGAGTAGCTGTTTCCCGAGGAGCATCTTCGTGCCCCGGCTTCGTCCAGCTTCATCCAGGATTTCCACCTCGTAGGCGTCCTTCCGTGGATAGCAATGAACAACTGCCCCTACATCACCGCGGTCCACGCCTTGTTGAGGGTCGTCCTCGACAACAGTGACTACGTCGTTCTCTGCCAGCATGAGCCTACTCCGGATAACACGTAACGAGACGGGGAACGTCCTCCCCTGCGTCAACGATCCAGACGGCAATCACAGTCACTTTGCCGACAGCCGAGTCGCGCTCAAGTCGCATGACATACTTCATACCATACGGCGCGCGATCTACCTTCTCCACCTGCTCCTCAGTCGCGGCGCGTTGTAGGAAACTCTGCAACGAGCGCCAGTCGTCGGGTCCGATTCCCAGCAGCCGCCGAAAGCGCTCCGCGTGGTGCCGTCCAACAGGATGCGAAGCGCTCAGGACATAGTCGCGGAGCTTCGACTCCGGGATGACTGCCCTCTCACCGTTTGGCAACATCATCCAGGCGCACTCCAAGGTGCCCGATTCCGACACGAACCAATCCACCGCCGAAGCGGAATTCCGGTTCAGGCTCATCGGGTGATCGGTTTGCCATCGTTCCGGATTGTAATGGAGTTCCGCCCCGCTGCCCAACGCTTTTTCCGCCGACCACCGCCACCCCTTCCTGTTGGTCCCGAAAAAAGCACCCGGCGGGCTGGGAGGTCCCAACCCGCCGGGCACATTGAGTCAATCAGCTTCACTCGAGCTCGGAGAACGGCCGAGCCGTCACATCGCTTAGTAAATCACGATGTCGTTCGTCGTGAAGTTGCCGTAGTCCGTCTGCGACATGCTGATCTTGGCGAGAATACGAATCACGTCGGCCGCCTCGACCACCGTGTTCGTCGTCGCCGTCGAAAGGACTTCGAAGATCACGCACTGGCTGTTGGTTGTGTCGTAGTACGACCCGACCATCGAGGTCGCGGCCGTCAGACCCGTCACCGTCGCCGAGCCGATGGCGGCGTCGAACGTCGTCTGGTCCGTACCGGCGTTGGCCACCGCAGCCGTCAGCTTGATGAACTGCGTCGTACCCACGGCCGTCGCACCGCTCTGGCCGATGCTGGTCACCACGACCGAGCCCGCAGCCGTCGCAGCGAGCGAGCCCGCCGCACCACCAGCCTGGGCAAGACCCGTCGCACCACCCGCGGTGAACGTGTCACCTTCGGAGATACCGACCAGATCGCTGCCGTCCGTCCAATCCGTGACGATGTCCGGGTTGGCGCCGGCCGCGACGCTGTTGTCGAAGCGGAACGTGTCATTGCCGGCCCCACCGGTGAGCAGGTCATTGCCCGCCTGGCCGTTGAGGACGTCGTTGCCCGCACCGCCGGTGATGCTGTCCGCACCGGTCGAGCCGAGCAGCGTATCGTTGCCGCTACCGCCGGTGATGTTGACACCGGAAACCGCAGGCGTGCCGCTCATGGTGAAGTCATCCGTGGCCGTGCTGGCGTTGATCGTGCCCGCCGTAATCACGCCACTGATGGTGAGCGCCTCGGCACCCGCGATATTCAACGTGCCGTTGCCGAACGTCGGCGACATGGTCACCACGCCGGAGAGCGTGTTCACACCGCCGTCGGCCGCAGCGCCGTTGCTGTTCAGGTTCGAGTTGATCGTCAACGTCTCCACACCGCTGGCGACGATGGCGCCAGTACCCTGCGTGTCGTGATCGTTGAGATTGATGGTCAATGCGTCCGTCGTCCCCGAACCGCTGATGCTGTACGTGGCGTCGGCGTTGTTGGCGCTGTCCGCCGTCGAGCCGTAGTTGATCGTCGTGCCCGTCGGAACAGTGATGGTGAAGTCACCGCCGAAGCCGGACGGCAGGTTGATCGTGGCGATCGAACCCCAACGCGAGGCCGTGAAGCTGGCCGCCACCGCATCCGTGCTCGTCAGGGCCTCGAAGTTCGTCACGTTCGTCTGGTTCGACGAAACCGCCAGCGAAGCGCTGGCCAGACCGAACGTGTCCGTACCGTCGCCACCGTTGAACGTATCCGTCGTGGCGTAGGTTCCCGTGTACGTGAACGTATCGTCACCGGTACCGCCGGTGTAGGTCACGTTGCCCGCCGTCTGGTTGGTGAGGTTCGTGTTGCCCGTAGCCATCGAGCAATCCAGCGTCGTCACCGTGTTCGGCAGGGCGTTGGTCACTGTCAGGTTACCGGCACCGGAGCAATTCACCGTGGCCAGCGTCGTACCCGTCGTCTGGGTCAGCGTGGTCAGCGTGTTCGACGTGCCGTTGGAAACGATGTTCAACGTCTCGATGCCGTTGGTCGTGGCGCTGGTAATCGTCACCACGCCCGCGGTGAGACCGTTGAGCGTCAGCGACATGGCATCGGCCGTACCGCTCGTCGCGGCCGTCACGAACGACAGCGACGCACCGACAGCCTGATTGGCCAGGCCCAGGTTCACCACGTTGGCCAGGTTCGTGAACACGAAGGCGTTGGTATTGATGCTGTTGGACAGGTTCACATCCGTCAGACCCGTGATGCCACCGCCCGCAATCGTGGTCGCCGCGGTACCCAGGTCCGTGATCCCGAACGTCTCGATCGCGGCAATCGTCGGCGAAACGGTCGTGCCGGCCGTGAAGTTGAACGTGGCCGTCAACGTATCGGAGCCTGTGCCACCGTTCAGATTATCACCGGTCTGGAGCGACGGGAGGCTCGTTCCCGTGGGGGCGTTGAACAGCAGCGGGGCGCTGAACATGTCCGCGTCGGCCGTTCCGGTCAGCGTGTCCTGACCCAGCGTCAGGTCCAGCGTCTCACCCGGAATCGGCGTGCAGGTGTCGGTGTCCTCGTCGCAGGTCTCGCCCTCATTGCACGGGCTGGTGCCATCGGTGCAGACCATGTCGACGCAGGTCTCGGCACCGTTGCAGAACAGGCCGTCGTCGCAATCCGCGTCGGTCTCGCAGGCGGCATCTTCGCAGAGGCCCGTGGTCTCGTTGCAGGCCTGACCTGCATCGCAGTTGTCCACGTTCAGGCACTCGCCCGTGTCGGGATCGCAGGAATCATCCGTGCAAGCCACGCCGTCGTCGCAGTCGGCTGCCGTATTCACGCAAAGCTGGTCGACGCAGGTGTCATCCGTGCACAGGTCGCCGTCATCGCAGTCGGCGTCCACGTCGCACTCCACCGCCACGCACTCATCCGTCGCCTCGAGGCAGACTTCGTCGGCCATGCACGGGTCCGTTCCCGCCGCGCAGGTGTTGTCCGCGCCGCAGGTCTCTTCGCCGTTGCAGAACAGGCCGTCGTCGCAGTCCGTGTCGTCGAGGCAGTCAACGCACGTTCCATCGTCCGGGTTGCAGACCTGGTCACCGCAGTCAACGGCGGTGTTCACGCACTGCCCGGCGGTGCAAGCGTCATCGGTGCAGAGGTCGCCGTCGTCGCAGTCGGCGTCCGCGTCGCAAACATCGCAGCGATCGTCCGTCTCGTTGCAGGTCTCACCCTCAGCACAGGGCGACTCGCCAGGCGTGCAAACCCCGGCCACGCAGGTTTCCGCGCCATTGCAGAAAGTACCGTCGTCGCAGTCGGCGTCTTCCGTGCACGTCGTCGGCGTCGGAACCGGGCAGCCGGTGGCCAGCACCACCAGGGCCACCGCACAGAAGAGCGTGCCGAACAGGGACACGCCCCGCACACCCGTGCGAAGCCAAGTGTCGCTCAACTTCCTCGAATACAACATGTCGATCCTCCAGTTTTGAGAAGACTGTGGCGTGCGGTTTCGCACACGCTCTTTCCTGTGTCCCACATCAAACGAATATTGTGGGCGCAACCCCACCGTTCGACCTGCCCTCTCCAGCAGCTCGATCGGAGGCGGTTACGTTCCGTTTGCCGCGAATCAATGGTGTCCGTACCACCGAACAATAGCGGTTCCGTATACCGTCCTGATCTCGTGAATCCGCCAACGTCCTTGAGTTGGGGGACTTGAGCGAGCGGCAACGCGCCAACGCCGACCCGCAAGCCTCCCGTAAACGTTGCTGCCCCCGCCTGCGCATGAAGCACGCGGTTGCACGTTCTGCAAGCCTACAGCGGGCGAATTGTAGAGTGCGGAACTGGCAAGTCAATAACCAATCCCACAATCCACACCCGCAGGCCCGTCGCACCTCCCATGCGATCACACACCTATCCCGGTGTATACTCCGCGCGCCAAGTCGCAACGGAACGGCCCCATGCTCATCGGATAGGGGGCTCAAAATCCTTGAACGATAATAGGGGTAACGTGAAGAGCTTACACTCGCTCTGAAAGCCCATTACGAAGGCGTAGGGCACCTCGCACTCTGTCCGAGGAACGCCAGGCTGTTCACAATCAATTGTTTTACAATAGATTAGATACTCACGATCGGCAATCGCGGCGCCCGGGCATTTCCTGCCGACTCGGCGAGCCCCCTCCGTCGCGCAGTTACCCTGCAATGACATCTCCAAGGCAGCCCTC
This sequence comes from Phycisphaerae bacterium, assembly GCA_024102815.1. NCBI lineage: Bacteria > Pseudomonadati > Planctomycetota > Phycisphaerae > Phycisphaerae bacterium. The sequence goes on along the minus strand of JAGFJJ010000048.1, from coordinate 331,805 downwards.
CTTACCGGCCGCGCGACGGTTGAGAACCCGGCCCCGATGCGCTGTCCGGCTGCGCGTGCCCGGCTCACCGGGTACTGACCAGGTCTTCGAGAAGGCTCACGAGCGACTCGGCAATCATGCCCTTCGATCCTTCCAGCGGGAGCGACCATCCGCCCTGGGCACGGAGGACCTCGACCCGGCCCTGGTCTGCGGCAATGTTCTCCGGCGTGTTGAGCACGATCGCGTCGCAGTTCTTGCGGCGCAGTTTCTCCTCGGCGTGGGCCCGGTGGTCGTGATCCTCCAGCGCGAACCCCACAACCACGCGGTGCTCCTTGACCGCCCCGAGACGGGCACAGATATCCGGCGTGGGCTCCAGGGCGAGGGTCAGGCCTCGTTCGTGCTTGGGCAGCTTGCGCGTCTCGCGCTTCGCGGGGCGGTAGTCGCACACGGCGGCAGTCATAACAGCGGCGTGGCACTCCGGGAAAAGTTGCAGGCAAGCTTCGAGCATGTCGACCGCGCTGATCACGCGATGAACGTGAACACCCTCGGGAACCGGGATGTCGACGGGGCCGACGACGAGATGCACGTCGTGTCCCCGCGCGGCCGCGGCCGTGGCGATGGCCACACCCATTCGTCCCGTGGAGGCGTTGGAAAGGAACCGTACGGGATCGATATGCTCGCGCGTCGGACCGGCGGTGATCAGCAAGCGAAGCAATGTAAGATCCGCAGGCATGGCGTACGTGATGGAAAGCTTACGCGGACCGGCGGGCGGCTACGCCGCGCGGCCTATCAGCCCTTCTGATTCGGACGCGGCGGCGCGGACTTCAGCAGCGCAACCGCTGCTTCGAGGATTTCCGCGGGTTCGGCCATGCGCCCCGCGCCCACGGTGCGGCAGGCCAGCCAACCCTCACCCGGACCGACAAAATGAAAACCCAGTTCCTTCAACGTGTGTACGTTTCGCTGGACGACGACGTTACCCCACATGCGAGCGTTCATGGCCGGGGCGATGAGCACGGGTGATGCGGCCGAGACCACGAGTGTCGTAACGATGTCATCGGCGATCCCGGCGGCAATCTTGCCGATCAGGTTGGCCGTGGCGGGGGCCAGCAGGACAAGGCCCGCTTCGTCCGTGCGGCGGATATGCTGCACGTCGGAAGGATCCTCCGGCGTCCACATCGAGGTGAGCACGCGTCGCCCGGAAAGCGCCTGAAACGTGACCGGACCGACGAATTCGCGCGCCGCGGCCGTCATGGCCACGGTCACCCCGGCGCCGCGCTGCACGAGGCGTGATACGACCTCGGCCGTCTTGTACGCGGCGATCCCGCCGGAAACGCCGACGACGACCTCGCGGTCCGCCAGATCAGGTGACACGTTCATGTCACTCATTGGCCGCCGCTTCCAGGTCTTCGGCTTCGACTTCCTCCAGGCAGATTTTGTCCTCGAGGATCTCCTTGACAACCACCTCCATGGGGGTGAGGCCGCGATCGTCCACCATGGGACGCGCGCCCTGGATGAGCTGAAGCCAGCGCCGCTGGATCAGCACCGTCAGCTTGAAGTGCCCGCCCACCTTGTTCACCAACTCCTCGTGTCGCAGTGCCTCGATCATATCGCTTGGTTCTCCCGGATGATCTGGAGGACGCGCCCGATGCTCTCCTCCAGGTCGTCATTCACCACGAAATGGGGATAGCACCCGCTGTCCCGCGCCACGGCGATTTCCCCGTCGGCCTTCTCCAGTCGACGCTGCAACTCCTCGGCCCCTTCGGTCCGCCGCCCTTCCAGTCGCGCCCGCAGCGTCGCCGGATCGGGCGGCAGGATGAAGATGCGGATCGACTCGGGCATCGCCCGGGCCACCTGGATGCCGCCCTGCACGTCGATTTCCAGCACGATGATGTTGCCGGAAGCGACGGCCTCCTCGACCGCGCGGCGCGGCGTGCCGTAGCGCTGCCCGCAGTATTCCGCCCATTCCAGAAACTCGCCCCGCTCGGCGCGGCGGTCGAACTCCGCGGCGTCCACGAAACGATACGTCTTCCCGTCCACGTCGCCCGGACGTGGGCGGCGCGTCGTGACGGACACGCTCCACACTGCGTTGGGAAGGCGCTCCAGCAACGCGTCGCATATCGAGGATTTACCCGTTCCCGACGGACCGCTGATCACCACCAGCCGGCCGCGCTCGTTTCCTCGTGACGAGCCTGTGTCACTCGACATTCTGAACCTGCTCCTTCAGGCGGTCGATCAGTCCCTTCATTTCCACCACGGCCCAGGCGATCTCCGCGTCGGCACTTTTCGATGCGATCGTATTGGCCTCACGCAGAAGCTCCTGCGCCAGAAAATCCAGCGTCCGCCCCACCGGCTCCGGGCGATCACAAAGCTCGCCGAATTGGCCCAGGTGCGACACGAATCGGGTGATCTCCTCGCTGATGTCGCATCGTTCCGCGTAGATGGCGATCTCGCGGGCCAGCGCATCCTGCTGCAATTCGAACCCACCGGCGGCCATGAGCGTGGCAACGCGGCTTTGCAGCCGATCCTTGTATTCGACCACCACCTTGGGAGCCCTTTCCTGGATGAACGCCAGGTGCTCACGAAGGCGGTCGCAGAAATCGACCAGCGCCGACCGGAGCACGGCCCCTTCATCGCGGCGCATGGCCATCAGCGAGTCGCAGGCCTCGTCGGTCAGTTGCTCAACGCGGCGCTGCTGCTCCTGCCGGGTCTCGTCGTCGATCTCGGACGTCTCGCTGACCCCCGGAAGACCGGCCAGTGCGCTCAAGTCGATCGTCGCTTGAATTCCGTAAGGCAGGCGAATGCTTGAAAGCGCGTCCGCGTAGTTCTGGGCGACGTCCAGATTCAGCGGCGGCATGCCCCCGATCCCTTCGGATCGAATTCGCAGCGTGCAGGAAACACTACCGCGACTCAACCGACGGCGAAGCACGCGATCGACCGCGGCCTCGACGAACTGCCATGCGTCCGGCAGCCGGATATTGAGCTTGAGATAACGGTGATTGACGCTTCGGACTTCGACCAGGTAGCTGACGCCGTCCGCCACACACGAGGCCGATCCGTATCCCGTCATCGACAGAATCATGGAGCGGTGCCGCCCTCCGGCTTCTTGGGCTCTTCCTGCGGCGCGGGTGTGCCGGCGCTGTCCTTGGGCGTCTCCTCTGCCGGCGCCGACCCCGAAGCGGCCGGGGTCTTCTGCTCAGCAGGCGGGGCCTTGCCCGCATCGGTGGTTACGTTCAGCACGCCTTCCATGCCCGGCGGCATCTCAATGTTGCCGTTCTCATTGACCGTAATCGGAACGGTCATCGGCGCCGGCGTTGGCGATTGTGCCGGTTGCTCCGGAGCGGGCGCTGTCGCGGCGGCCTCGCGCCCTCGGGTCGGATCAAACGCGAAGTTCGACACCACCGAAAGCAGCAGGACGATCGAGGCCAGCACGACCGTCACCCAGGTGAACATGTCGCCTGTCTTGGAGCCGAACGCTCCGCCGCCTCCACCGCCGAGCGCCCCGGCCAGACCCTCGCCACGTCCCTTCTGAAGCAGGATGACGACCATCAGCAACACGCAGGAGGTGATGATCAACCCGGCCAGAAACCACTGTGTCCACGTCATTTCCGCAAGAATCAACATGCCTCGTCCTCGTTGTGAAATACCCGCCAGATGGCGGGTCCGGCGCGCATCACGGCCGCGCTGCGGATATGATAGCGAGAAAGTCGGCGGCTACCAGACAGGCGCCCCCAACCAGCGCCCCGTCAATGTCCGGCTGCGAAAGGAGATCCGCAGCATTCCCTGGTTTAACACTTCCGCCGTAAAGGATGCGAATTTTATCCGCTCCAGCCGCCCCGTAAACCCCCGCCAGATGCGGGCGGATAAACGCGTGAACGTCCTGGGCCTGGGACGGCGTGGCGTTTTTGCCTGTTCCGATGGCCCAGACCGGCTCGTAGGCAATGGTGAGCCGCTCGATCGGCACGTCCTTGGCAACAACCTCTTCCAACTGGCGGTGGATCACGCCGTTGGTCTGCTCCGCCTCGCGCTCCTCCAGCGTCTCGCCGACGCAGTAAATGACGTTCAGTCCACCACTTACGGCCGCCCGGACCTTTTTGGCCAGGCGATGTCCGCTTTCACCGAAGACATGCCGGCGCTCGCTGTGTCCGATAATCACGTACTTGCACCCTGCGTCCACGAGCATGGAAACAGAAACTTCACCCGTGAACGCCCCCTGCGGCTCCTCATGAACGTTCTGGGCACCGAGAAGAATGGGCGATCCCGAAACCGCCTCGCCCACCGGCAAGAGATACGGAAACGGCGGACAGAGAAGCACGTCCACGCCGCGAACATCTTGCAGCCCCTCCCGGATCGCTCCGGAAAGCTCCTGCGCTTCGCGGAGCGTCTTGTGCATCTTCCAGTTGCCGGCAATAAGCGGAGTTCGCATGGAGATTCCTCCGGAAAACGCAGCACCGAACGGGCGCAGGCCTGCCACAGCCGTCGCAAGCTACCCGTTTGTTCGGCGCGCGGCAATCGCGCGAACGCGGAGGAATCCGTCTGATTCGAAAGGACCAGCCTGTCAGATCGGTCTTCGTCGCGCCAGGGCCAGCGTCGTCAGCCCCAGCCCCAGGAACGCCCATCCGATCATGCCCATGCTCCCGCACATGAAGGGGAAGGGCAGCCGTCCAATGCCCTGCGGGCAGCCCGCGGCGTTCACGCTCGTTCCCGCCGGCGTATCCGGACAGGCATCCTCGGCGTCGGCGACACCGTCCCCGTCGGAATCCGCGGGAAGCGGGCACCCGACTTCGTCAACGGCGGTATTGGCGGGGGTGTCCGGGCAGTCGTCCATCTCGTCGGACACACCGTCGCCGTCGGCGTCAAGCACCTGCGGCGGCTCCGGTTCGAGCGGACAGCCGACTTCGTCCACCGCTTCACCGGCCGGCGTATCGGGACAGGCGTCCGCGTCGTCACTCACGCCGTCGCCGTCGGCGTCGGGAAGGGGCTGAGGCGGCTCAGGTTCGACCGGACAGCCGGCGGCATCGACGAGGACGCCAGCGGCCGTACCCGGACACTGATCGGTGCAGTTTGCGATGCCGTCGCCGTCGGTGTCGGTATCGGCCACGCCGCACCCGCAAATCCCGGGGAGGTTTTTTCCCGCATCATCGGGACATTCGTCGCACGCATCGCCGAAGCCGTCGCCGTCGGCATCAAGCTGCTCGGGATTGAAGACCCGAGGGCAATTGTCCGTCGCGGAACACACACCGTCGGCCTCCGGATCCAGGCAGATGCCGGGACACCCCGTAGGAGACAAGGCAGTAACCGTCGGACAAAGATCATTACAGTCGGGGATTCGGTCGCCGTCAGAATCAGGCAGTTCCACGGTGATCTTCTGGCGGCAGAAGCTCTTGTTGCCGAAGATGTCCTTCGCGGTGTGAACGACTTCGGTCGTACCGGCGGGGAAGCTCCGCTTCTGAGGCGACATGACTGTAAATTCAGAACAGTCAGCAACCTCCGGCGAGCCGGGATCGACCACCGCCTGGGAATCGCTTTCGCAGTCCACGGTGATGTCATCCGGGCAGGTAATGAAGGGCGGATCACAGTCTTCGACGGTCACCGTCCCCGTGCACGTGTCCGACGCCAGATCGGGGTCCGTGGCCACCAGCGTCACGAGGCGCTCGCCGATGCCGTACGGACCGGGGGGATCCTGCACGATCATGACCGTATCGCCATCGGGATCGACCGTGCCGTGGTCGATGCTGGGACTCGCGACGCAGGTCACGGGACTGGCGCAAACCACCCGATCCCGACACAGGGCCTGCGGCGGGTTGTTGGTTACGGGAACGAGAACGTCGGTGCCCGGCTCGCGATATCCCACGGTGTTTACAATGGTCGTGCAGTCGTAGACGCCGGCGTCGATCGGCAAGATGCTCGCCTCGATCGACACGCAATCGAATGTACCGATGAGATCCCCGCTCGGATTGATGACTTGGGCCGTCGCGAACCCGACGATCTCGCCGACTCCTTCGACAAACGCAATGGACTCGCCCTTGAAATCGTCATAGGAGAGATAGAGGCCCGAGCATGCGGCGAGACTGACGGTAACGTTTGTCGCCCCGCCCAGGCACGTCGTGTAGTAGCACCCGTAGTCCCCGTACGGACCGTAGACGGTTCCCGTTTCCAGCGTTTCACCGAGCCCCACGGCCGCGGCGCCACTCGTTCCATACGACTGGGCATTTCCCAGGTTCATTGCCGTTTCGTGAAGGTCCTTGCTGTATAACTTGAGGCAGTCTTCATCCGAATAGAGGTTATCATTTTCTGCGGGGAAGCACTGGAAAATGAACGGCCAGCAGGTCAATCCGTCTTCGCAGCGATTGAAGATGGGGTCGCAGCCCTCGCCGATTTTCCGGTAGGGGCGGCAGATGCTCTGACAGTCCCGCTCGCAGTTTAGCATGCAACCGCTGCAATCGAGCATGCAGCCGTTTTCGCAGTCATCGCGAGCATTGTCACAGGACCGCTGACAGGCGTTGCAGTCCGCGCGGCAATCGCTGCAATTGCACGTGCCCAGGAAGCAGCACACGTCGCAACCGGCATTGCACGCATCGCAGCCCAGATCGCACGTGCCGAAAGCCGCCTGGCATCCCAGCCAGCACGTTCCGCCGGCAAAGTCGCAGAGTCCGCCGCAAACGGCGCCCGTTGCCGTGCAACCGGCCTTGCAGACGTCGATCTCGAGCTGGTTTTGGCACTCTTGGGCGAACGCTGCGCCGGCGAGCGTTACGACGATCGCCGCCGACAGAATGGTCGGAGCGTACAGGTGTGTGGGGTGGCTTCTCACGATGTTCTCTCCCAATGGTCGGCGACCGGCCGTCGCCGACAGGCAAGCAGGCCGTGCGCAGAATGTCAACGAGGCGAACGCTTTCCGCGTTTCCGTGAAGAATCAGACGGGTTGGTTTAGACAGCTCCCGGCCCGACAGGCCCCGATTCTAGCGGAGAATACGACCGATACCAACCACCCTTTCGGGCAGTCGCTCTGGGGCCGTAGCCGAACCACCGTCGCGAAAGGCCGATAATCTGTTTCCGCAGGCGAAACCACTCCACGAACGGGTCTGCATCGCTCAAGCCGCCGTGCGAAGGAGCTTCTTGATAAACCAGATAAACACGCCGGTCAGGAGCAGATTCACCGCCAGTGACAGCATGGCGACGACCACAACGGGACCGCCGATGCCGTAGGAAAGGGACAGGACGAGGACTCCGGCACCGACCTCGCCGCGAGGCCACATGCCGATGGCGACCGCCAGGCGCTCCCGAAGCGACGCCTCGCGCCGGTAGCACAGAACACAGAACATCTTCCCCAGGTTGGCAATCACGGTGATGAGCAGCACGTGCAGGGCGATTTGCGCGGCGCTCATCGCCGGCGTGGCTGTTGTGAGGGCACTGGCCGAGACGGAGGCCTTCGCCTCCGAGGACGCGCTGCCCAGGAACAGCGGCATGGAAAGCCCCACCAGAACCATGAACACCGCGGAGATGATGGTCGAGACCTTCTGCTCCTCGGGTGATTCAGGACCTTCCTGGTGGCCCTCGCGGCTGTCATCGGCGTGCGGATCCTGCCCCTTGGGATGAGCCATGATGCAGCCCAACACGAAGGCGGGCAGCAATACCTCGATGTGGATGGGCACCGTATCGTCGAAGAATTTGCTGAAGCGATAGATGATCTCCGAAGCACCGGCGATTGCCGCCGAATACCCCAGCACCCAGGGCCAGGAGACGGGCATGCGAACCCGGTGGAGCCAGCGGAATCCGATCCAGAGCAGCACGCCCATGATCAGGATGATCACGCCAAGCTGCCAGCGCGGACCGACCATAGCCATCTTCAGCGGAATCATCAGCAGAACGGTGTCCAGGTCGTCGAAGATGGCCAGTATCCGCGCCTTGCGAAACACCCAGGTGGCGCTGAGTCCGGCGGCCGCCAGCATGCTGAAGAGCACGCCGGCCGAGGTCGGTGCCGCAAACCGCGACGCCAGCAGCGATTCCTTCCAGATGGGCCAGGAGGACCAGATCTCGCTCGGCAGCATGACGAAGATGAAGTAAAGGCAGCAGAAGACCCACGGAAACGCCGCCGCCGTCGCCGCGACGACGTAATCCCACCCGTATTGGCGCAGTCGGGACTTGTCGATCTCGAACTCGTACCCGACGTGAATCATGATGAATGACAGCCCGACCATCGTCAGGAATCGGATGGCATCCTGGAGAGGTTTGTAGGCGTCGCCAACCAGCGAGGGAAGCAACTGCGATCCCGCCAGGCCGAGAACCAGAAGAATCGAGAAAACAAGGACTTTTTTCATGGAACGCTTTGAGGGTGGACATCGCCCGGCCGGCGAGGGCGGCGGCCCTGTCGTCGCGGGCGATGAGCGCCTCGGTCAATCCATTCGATGCAGGGAAGCCCCGGCGTGACCGTTTCGCCGTGGGCGGGGGATAGTATGGATGACTTCGCCGGGCGGCAACACATTTCGGCGTCTGTCCGGAAATCTGTCCGCGGAAGCCCTAGTGCGGCGCTGAGGCAACTTGGTCAAAGGCACGAACGTGTAAGTCGTCGAACGAGGTGGCCGCGTCGGCCTTGGTCCACAGACCGATTCGTCCCGCATCCGGCAAGGCACGGTCGTCCGCGATCAGCCGGCGCTTGCCGTCCAGCGTGCACTCGATTCGGCTGCCGCGCATGGTCACGCCGAGCGTGTACCATCGTCCCGCCTCGAGCATCGTGTTGACCGACCCGAGCTCCTTCCGCTGCCCGCCGACCACCTTGTAGACGCGGTAGTTGTTTTCCAACGGGTTGATGCGGGCGATGTAGTAATTGTTGGCGTCCTTGCATCGCCAGATGGGGCCGCCGCCCTGGTCAATCTCTCCCCTGACCGCCTTGACCTTTACGGAGAGCTCGAGGTTCTTAAAGGACGTATCGTTGGCGATCGCCAGATTGAATGTCGGACTCTCGCTGTTCGTTTCCAGAAGAGACAGGACCTGCTTACCCGACGCCGCGGCCGGATCGACCGCGACCTCCCACCGGGCCAGGTCGCGCGTCGGACGCGTCTCGGCCACGACCCAGTGCGGGGGAAGCTTGCCCGGCGCGAGATCGTCGAAGCTCCATTGCATCGCCGCCGATGACCCCGGCCGGCTTTCAGCCGCGGAGTACGCTCCGCTGGTTGTCCGCTGCCCGGAATGTGTGCAACCGGCTCCCATCGCTGCGATTGCCATCAGAGTGATGCCTGCCGGGGATCGCTTCATGATCTGCACAACCTCCAACGGAAACCGGCGCGGCGCGGACCTTCGCCCCGCCCCGTGTGCTCGGGCGGCAGATTCCGCCCCTGGGCGATGGTTGTCAAGCCGAGCCCCTTCCGCAAGTCGATTGGGTTAGACGTCTTAACGGATATCCTTGATGCCGCACCGCGCGCCTGACGATAGGACATTCAGAAGTGGGCGAAGCTTCTGCCGTGAGGACCTTGGGGCAAGAAATCGAGGGAGACCATGCGAAACACGATAAAGCGATACGGTTCCGCGGGGCTGGCTGTCGCGGTGGCGCTCTGGGCGGCGTGCTCGACCACGCCGTCGACCGACGGCGACCCGGATGACCAGGGCGCGCCCGAAGGCGAACTCACCTTTCCGACCGACGGCTCGGCCCTGCTGGTCGTCGACGAGGTCGGCGGCGACGCGACCATGACGCTCAAGGGCACCGACGACGGGACCACGGCCACATTCACGGAATGGGACATCAACTCGGACGAGCACATCGTCGTTGCGTTCGACGAGCAAGGCCGGCCTGCGACCGTCACCAAGGACACCCTCGTCGTTACGTTCAGCTACAATGCCGACGACACAATCAACTTCGTCGCCACCCTGGGTGGAGTCGAATTCGCCTCCGGAGTGGACATCTCCCTGGACGACATCGATCTGGACGCGGCGCTTGCAGATCTCTCCAATGCCAAATCCATGCTCCGCGCCCAGCGAATGAGCGGCTCCGTGGATTTCTGGATTCGCAAATTCACGCAGGGGGCGATGAAGGACCTCGGCGTGCCGGAGACGCGGCGGACCGATGAATACGTCGTGCAGCACCCGTTGTATGCCTGCATGACCGCCAGCACGGAAGCCCAGGAACTCGCCGCGACAATGAATGCCTGGTTATTCCTCGGCGTCAGTGTCTATTCAGCCGATTGCGACAAATGGCCCAGTTCTTCATCGCAGCGGCGGCGATGTGAGTCTGCGCAAATTGCGGCGCTGCGCCTCAGCACGCTCATGATCGCCGGTGGCGAGGGATTGGGGCTGGAGCTATTCGAACGCGACGCTGCCTGTCAGCATGAATGCGTCAATGACTTCGAATGCGACGAAGGCTGGTGCGAGCGCTTCCGCTGCATGACGGAAGAGCCGGACAATTCGAACACCAACGACAATGCAAATGACAATTCCAATGACAACACCAACGACAACAGCAATCCGCCGGAGAATCAGCCGCCGCGGATCACCGAGTTCACGGCCGTGCCCGACACATGCCCCGACTGCTTCACCCAGCGCGGACAGGGCGTAGGCGGCGTGGTGCTGACCTGCAAAGCAGTCGATGTCGATACGCCGAGCCTGGTGTTTCAGATTCGCGCCGTCGGCCCGCGACAGCGCGTTCCCGCGAAGATGCTGCCCGCTGCACAGGTTCAGGGCGAGCAGATGGTGGAGATCACGCGGCTGCTCCCCGGTATCGGCGAGTACACCTTCGAGTGCGAGGTCTTCGAGAGCAACTCCTCGGTCTCCGTGCTGTCCGATCCGGTAACCGTTTCCGTCTTCCCCAGTGCCCCCATGGCCGGAGACTGGGACTTCAACTATCAGGATTGCACGACGCGCGAGAGCAAGGGATGGGACAGCCTCATCCTCTACGCGAGCGGTGAGTACGGCATCGGCGTTGCGGGCGAACGCGGCACGTGGACGCTCGATGGCGGCCAATTCGAGGCCGATCGCGACCCCGGCTTCTTCCGCGCCTCCGTGGACGAGAACAACACGCACATGATCGGCGAGGTTATCAGCAGCACGGGCAACACGACGAACTGCTTCGAAGCCTGGCGCGGATGCGTCGTGCGCGAAGGCGAGACCTGCGAGCTCGACTAGATTTCACGATTGAATCGACATCGCGGTTCTCGCATAATGGACTTGCCGGAGAATTGGCCCTTCAAGCAGGGGGAAGAGGCATGAGAAACTCCATCATCGCGGGGCGCAGCCTTGCGCTTGTGGTTCTGTGTCTGGCGAACACGGCGACATTCGCACAGACGACCAACGAAATCACGTCCGTCAGTCCGAACTCCGCAGGGCAGGGTACGACCAATCTCGTCGTGACGTTCAACCTGGATACCGACGCGCCACCGGCACCACCGGCCGGCGTCCTGCCCGACAGTGTGACCATTGGCAGCCTTGGCGGAACCTCCGTAACCCACGACAGTCAATACGTCGTCACGGCCGTGTTCAGTATCCCCCCAGGCGAGCCGGCGGGATCCAAAGACGCCGCCGTCTCCTTCACCACGCCCAACGGTTCGCTCGTATTCTCTCTCGTCGGCGGATTCACCGTCACGGCGGTCTCCGACATTCCGCCCAGCATCATCCAGCATCCGCAATCCCTCACCGTAGCGCCGGACGGCTTCGCATCATTCAGCGTCGTGGCATCGGGAACCGAGCCGCTTGATTACCAGTGGCAGAAGAACGGCACGGACATCTCGGGCGCCACCGCGAGTGACTACGTGATCAACCCCGTGGCCCTGGCTGACGCCGGCATGTATGGATGCGTCGTGACCAACGACTTCGGCTCGGCCACGTCCAACACGGCTACGCTTACCGTCACGCAGTTGCCTTACGACATCTATCCCATCGTCGATACCGGCCAGACCACGTGCTACAACAACACGTCTGTGATCGCCTGCCCCAACCCAGGCGCGGCGTTTCACGGACAAGATGCGCAGTACGCCGGCAACGCCCCGTCATTCACGCTCAGCGGCGACGGCCTGACCGTGCTCGATAACATCACCGGCCTGACCTGGCAGCGCAGCCCGGACACCGACGGCGACAACGACATCGACGCCTCCGACAAGCTCACCTGGACGCAGGCTCAGGCTTATCCCGCCACGCTCAATGCCGTGTCCTTCGGTGGATTCGACGACTGGCGGCTGCCCACGATCAAGGAGCTCTACTCGCTCATCGACTTCCGCGGCGTCGATCCCAGCGGGTGCGACGATTTCGCCACCTGCCCGAACATCGTCCCCTTCATCGACACGAACTACTTCGACTTCGCCTACGGCGACACGGCCGCGGGCGAGCGCATCATCGACTCGCAATATGCCTCCAGCACGCTCTACGTCTCGACGGTCGACGACGAACTCCTCTTCGGCGTGAACTTCGCCGACGGGCGCATCAAGGGCTACGGGCTCGTGATCGCCGGAACCGACAAGACCTTCCTGGTCATGTGCGTGCGCGGACCATCGACCTACGGCACGAACAACTTCGTCGACAACGGCAACGGCACGGTCACCGACCGATCGACCGGCCTGATGTGGACGCAGGGCGACAGCGGCGTGGGATACAACTGGCAGGCCGCGCTGGGCTATGCGGAGAACCTCAATTTCGCCGGCTACACCGACTGGCGCCTGCCCAGCGTGAAGGAGCTACAGGGCATCCTCGACTACACCCGCTCGCCCGACACGACCTCCTCGGCCGCCATCGATCCAATCTTCGACGCCACGCCCATTGTCAACGAGGAAGGCCAGGCCGACTGGCCCTACTACTGGGCCAACACCACGCACGCCAACTGGATGGGCGGCGGTGAGTCGGGCGCCTACGTTGCCTTCGGACGCGGGCTGGGCTATCTCGACGGGCAATGGCAGGACGTGCACGGCGCCGGCTGCCAGCGCAGTGATTTCAAGGACGGCGACCCGGCCGACTATCCCTTCGGCCACGGGCCGCAAGGCGACGCGATCCGCATCTTCAACTATGTCCGCGCCGTGCGCGACACCGTCCTTTCCGAGTGCTTCGGCGACGGCGACTGCGACGACGAGAACGTCTGTACGGATGACACCTGCCTGGACGGCACGTGCCAGCATGCTGACAACACCGGTCCCTGCGACGATGGCCTCTTCTGTACGCTGACCGACGTCTGCCTGAGCGGTTCGTGCACGGGCTCCGGCGATCCCTGCCCCGGCCAGACCTGCGATGAGGATAGCGACACCTGCATCGCCCCGTCCGTGCCGGCGGCGTCCCAGTGCGGCCTGATCTCAATGCTTATGATGGTGCTCCTCGGCGGAACGATGGTCTTCATGCGCTTCGGCCGGGAGGCGTTGGGTGGGGCTGGCGACTGAAGACCTGCCGAATCCGGTCGGTCGTCTACTTCAGATGGGGCTAACCTTGAGAACCCTCGTCAACATCCTCGTGGTCCCTATTTGCGCGGCCGGTCTGGTCCTTTTGGCCATCTGGTATCACACACCTTCACGGTGGATCACAATACCGAATGCTTATGTGCTGAAGGTCAAAGGCTTCGATGGGGGGCATAGGGTCTTGGTTGACGTCCGCGACTGCTGTGACGATAGCAACGGCGTCAGTTGCTCGCTGTTGCTCTCCATCAATGGACTCTCCCTCACAACTCAATTATCGAAGTCATCTGCACTGAGCCTCCAACCGCCCCCCTCACCGCCGGGGCCATCGTCACAACAACCCGAGATTTCCGAGGCCGTTGAGGCCCTGTTCAACAGGAAAGAAATAACTCCGTCCGAAAACTGGACCGAGCAGGCGATCCAGCAACTGGAGCAGTTCATTGCATGCGCGTCGGCCTGTCCGCAATCGCGTGACAACTGCGAAAGGAACTTGAACGTACTCGACGTTCAACCGTGGCAGCTCGCAACCCGTCCTTCACTTGCTGCCCCTGTGCATGTCAACGCCATTTGGATTGGCATCTGCGCCATGACGTGGTTCGTCGTCCGTAGCGCGATCCGGCAGCATCGCTAGTTGTTCGCCGGGCACTACCCGCTCTGCGCTACTTGTGCAGACTCACACTTCCATCGACAATCATCGCTTGATATTTCGGGGTAACTGGCAACCGTGTTCAATGCAGCAACGACACCATTGGCGAAGAAGGGAACACACCGCCGCGTTTGGCTCATCCGAATCGCGCCTGGGCTCGCCCTGGTCGTGCTTCTCCACGCCATCAGTTTCATCCCGACGCCCGCGCTGACGTTCTCACGTTGGTGGAAGCCTCTGGGGCAGTCCGGCGAGTACGCCATTTCCATGTATCGGGGATTGATTTACGTCCAATATCACGCGTACCTCGGTATCGGCAGGGCGCCGACCCGGCTAAGCGACACCCCGTCGTGGCAGACTTGGAAGTGGTACCATCGACTTCCACGAGAGAAAGGTGCGTACTGGAGGCGCTACTTCTACAGGGGTCGCCCGCACGGCGATTTCGGATATTGGTACTTCCACGAAATCAGCCTGCATCGCTTTCCGTTGATTCTCTCACTCCCGCCGCTCGTTGTGCTGTCCTGGTTGACGATGACCGCGGCCGGCTTGTTTAAGCGCTACGCTCGGGCCGTCTGGATGGAAAACGAGATCGAGCAACGCCGCAGCTTGGGGTATTGCCTGAATTGCGGTTACGACCTTCGCGGGAACGTCTCCGGCATTTGTCCGGAGTGCGGAACGCGGGTTCTCAACAGCCCGACACAAGCCGCCGTCTCCAGTGACGAGCCGGACTTGCGATCACCCTGCCATTTGTGATCGCGCCTCCTTAATGTCGATCTTTGCCTTGTATCCGTGCGACTGAAGCAAGTGCAGGAGGTTGCCGCCGTCAAGGAGCGTAATCGGCTTACCCTTCGCGAATCCATACGCATCGGGTCCGTAGTGGGATGTCGTGACAAGAATGCCCTTGTTTGCCCCCTCGTTTATCACCGTGCCATACAAGTCGCGCACTGCATCAACTCCCACTGTAACAGTGTATCGCTTGGCTTGTATGACGATTTTTCCCCCACGGATCGGATCGGGATCAAACACAACCGCATCCACGCCGCCGTCTCTGCTCGCGCGAGTAACTCTGACCTCTCCGCCTCCGGCCGCAAAGTGACTCTCAAATAACTGGCGTATAAGATGCTCGAATTCTTCCCAATCCATAGCCGCGAGATTCGTGCTGTTATCTAGCGCATGGGCCACATCGAACGCTTCCACAAACCTGCGGTCCTCCTTTTCCATCGTGACAAGTGGTGCGACGGCCGTAATACTATGGAGTTTGGAACTGCCCACGCCCTTGAGCCTTCGAAAGCACGCCTTCGGGTCCACTCGGCTCAAGTCCATTTCCATGAATTCACTCTTGTCGGCTTGCACCGAAAGTATACAGTTCGTTGTCTCATGCCCCGTGGCCGAATCGGTCGACTGAACAATCCCGTTGAAAACAATGGACTCGAATGCGTTGACCTGATCCGCCTCAAACAACTCGTGAATCGTCCGGATGGCGACCTGATACAAGACACTATCATAAAGGGCGTTACGTTGTGCCTCGGAAACGTGTTTCTCGGAGTACTCATCACGTGAGCGCACGTAACTTATTTCTTTGAGTGTTGGGATGTCCCGGGGGGCTGGCAACTGGTAGTTTACGACTAGCAATGTGCTCTCTGGGCGATATTCAAGCTCATAGGTTTGAGGAAAATAGTCCGGGTACTCCGATCGAGCTAAGACCAACTCGCAATAGTCGATAATGGCCTCGGGAGCGCCGCTTTCGTACAACGCCTTCTTACTATCGATAGCCGCGTTGGATTTGAGTTGCTCTTGAAGAAAGACCTCTCTCGCGCTTTCCCAAGCACTCGTATCATTCGTGAACTTCTCCTGGAGTCGCAGCAGTGTGGCGTTATAGTCGCGCACTTGGGTATTATAGAGTTCAGTTGCTTCTGCTTTTCTGGCTTTCCACGCCTCGCAATCACTGGCAAACCGCTTCGCTTGAGCATCAATCTTCGTCTTTCGTCTGGATGCAAAAAGTCTGTCCAACAGCCCAAGGGGGGGGATGTAGGCCGGATCGGTGGACCGTGGCTGCGGCGGAAATACTGGTTTGATGGGTATCGGAGGAAGAACGGGCCGTTGCGGCTTGGGGTGAGGATAGTCACCGGCGCTCTTAAGCGAGTTCCAGTCAATGCAGTCGTTCACGCTAAGCGTGTGCAGGAGCAGGGTCTCGAGACGATTGTGTTCTAGCTGAATTTGCTTGGTGTGATCCGTGGCGTAGGCGATCTTCGCCTCAATCTCGGCCGCCTGATTTCGCCTCTCCGTCTCCCGATCTGCCGCCTCCTGCTGACGCTCCCACATTTCATCCCATTGAGCCAACTTGGCGTGAGCCTTCTGTAGCAACACATAGCGGTCATCGCTTTTGATTTCCTGAAACTTATGAAGCCCAGCGTGGGTCACGAGCACCGAATACCTCGCCAGCCCTCTCGCGGTGTGCCAGCAGGTCACGTCGCCTATTTCGCCCATCCCCGATTCCTTTGAGTAGTGCTGGTTACACCCGCCGTGGACTCGACTTTGACCAACTTAACTGGCGCAGCCCGCCGTGACAGAATTGTGCTACATAGCGCCGCCCGATCCGCCCTACGCGCTTATCTTCCCCACCACCTTCGCAACCTCCCGTATCTGGTTCATCAGCTTGACGAAATTCCCCGGCAAGACCGCCTGCGGGCCGTCGCACAGGGCTCGATCCGGGCAACTGTGTACTTCCACAATCGCCCCGGCCGCGCCCGCGGCTATGCCCGCCAGAGCCAAAGCCGGCACAAGGTCGCGCTTGCCCGCGGCGTGGGAGGGATCGACGAAGACGGGAAGGTGGCACCGCTCCTGAATGACGGGCACGGCCGACACGTCCAGCGTGAAACGCGTCTCCTCGGCGAAGGTGCGGATGCCCCGTTCGCAGAGCATCACGCGGTGGTTGCCCTCGCTGAGCACGTACTCGGCCGACATGAGCAGCTCGCCGATGGACGCGGCGAAACCGCGCTTGATGAGCACGGGCTTGTCCGTCCGCCCCACCTCCAGCAGCAGGTTGTAGTTCTGCATGTTGCGAGCGCCGATCTGGAGGATGTCGGCATACTGGCAAACCACGTCCACGTCGCGCGGGTCCATGACCTCGGTGATCGTGGGCATGCCCAGTTCACGACCTGCTTCCTGGAGCAGTTGCAGCCCTTCGCGCCCCAGTCCGCTGAACGAATACGGGGATGATCGTGGCTTAAACGCCCCCCCGCGCAGGATGGTCGCCCCCGCGTCGCGGACCGCCCGCCCGACGGAGAAGAGAACTTCGCGGCTCTCGATGGCACACGGCCCGGCGATAATGTTGACGTACGACCCGCCGATGCGAACCCCGCCCACGTCGAACAGCGTGTCCGCTTCGTGGAACTCGCGCGAGGCCAACTTGTACGGCTGGGTGATGGCCATGACCTCGTCCACGCCGGGGAGCTGCTGGAGCTGGTCCTGCGTCTGCGGCGACTTCGGCCCGATGGCCCCGACGATGGTGCGGTACGACGCCCGCGAGCGGTGGGCCACCATGCCCAGCTCCTCCACCCGGGCGACCACGCGGGAGACTTCCTCCTCGCTGGCCGTGGAACGCATGACGACGATCAGGTCCATGCCGAAATGGTACGGCCGCCGCGGAGGATCGGGAAGCGTCGCGACTTCCTCCCCGCCGCGACCCGCCCTACACTCCGTTCGTGGACGCTTACCGCTGTAAGAACGTGTCCGGCCCGCTCGATGCCGTCGTCCGTGTGCCCGGCTCCAAGAGCCTGACCAACCGCGCCCTCGTCCTTGCCGCCCTGGCCGACGGCGTCAGCGTGCTCGACAACATCCTCCTGGCCGAAGACACGCGGATCATGCTCGACGCGCTCCGCGCCCTGGGAATCGCGGCCACCGTTGACAAGTCGTCCCTCTGCGCCGAGATCACCGGCTGCGGCGGGCAACTCCCCGAGAGCGAAGCCGAACTCTTCTGCGGCAATAGCGGCACAACCATACGCTTCCTCGCCGCACTCTGCGCCGCGGGCTACGGACATTTCACCCTCGACGGCGTGCCACGCATGCGCCAGCGCCCCATCGGCGCGCTGGGTTCCGCGCTGCAAACACTGGGCTGCGGCGTTGAGTATCTTGAGAGCGAGGGCTTCCCGCCCCTTCGCCTGCACGCCCAGGGCCTGCGCGGCGGACACGTCGCCTTCGATGCGCCCGAATCCAGCCAGATGGTCAGCGCAATCCTGATGGCCGCGCCCTACGCCGGACGTGACCTGTTCATCGAAGTGACCAGCGATCTTCCCAGCCGCCCCTTCGTGGACATGACCATACGACTCATGGACCAGTTCGGAGTGGTCGTGCTGGCGGATCGCGCGGATTCGGCACACCGAAGCAGCCGATTCGTTGTCGAGGCGCCGCAGCGTTACCGCGCGACGAACCTTGCCATCGAACCGGACGCGACCAACGCCATGTACTTCCTCGCCGCCGCGGCCGTATGCGGGGGACGGGTCACGGTGGAAGGCCTCGGTGACCACAGCCTCCAGGGCGATGTTCGCTTTGTGGACGTTCTGACAGCCATGGGCTGCGCCGTCGAGCGCGGCGCCAATCGTCTCACCGTCAATGGCCCTTCAGATCAGTCGCCCCTTCGCGGCATCGATGTCGACCTCGGCGGCATGCCCGATACCGCGCAGACGCTGGCGGTCATCGCGCTTTTTGCCGAAGGCCCGACGCGCATCCGCAACATCGCCAACCTTCGCGTCAAGGAAACCGACCGCATCGCGGCCATGACCCGCGAGTTGACCAGGCTCGGCGCCCGGGTCGAGGAAAGCGCCGACGAATTGACCATCCACCCTTCCGAGCAACTTCACCCCGTCGAAATCGATACCTACAACGATCATCGCATGGCCATGAGCTTCGCCCTCGCCGGGCTACGCGTTCCCGGACTCGTCATCCGCGATCCGCAGTGCTGCGAAAAGACATTTCCCGATTTCTTCCTGCGTCTGCAGGTTGCGACCGAAACGGGGCGCCCATAGGTCATCGCGTCACGCGGCCCCGGTTCAAGAAAAAGCTCCCGCTCCACCGATAGTTCCAGCGGAGGCGGTGCGCGCCGCGACAGATAAGGAGCCGTTACCGTGGCTGACGTTCTTGATCAAAGCGAAGTGGATGCCCTGCTGGCTGCCGTCGAAACCGGTAGCGTGGGCACGTCGCGCCGCGAACCCGGACGCGAGAAGCGGGTCAACAAGGAATTGCACCCGTACGACTTCAAGCGTCCCGAGCGCGTCAGCAAGGAGCAGATGCGGGCACTCGAGGGCATTCACGACACCTTCGCCCGTAACTTCGGTGCGTCACTCTCCGGCTTCCTGCGCACCATCGTCGAAGTGCGCGTCGCCACCACCGAGCAGCTCACCTACAGCGAGTTCATCTACTCCCTGCCCAACCCCACGAATTTCAACCTGCTTTCCGTCGAGCCGCTCGAAGGCCAGGTCTGCCTGGAGATCAGTCCCCTGATCATCTACCCCATCCTCGACCGACTCATGGGGGGGACCAACTCCGAACTCTTCATTCCCCAGCGCCCGCTGACCATGATCGAGCAGCGCCTCGTCAACCGCCTCACGACGCGTGCGCTCACCACCCTCAACGAAGCCTGGACCGACCTCGTCGAAGTCGAGTTCAAGGTCGCCGAGTTCGAGAGCAATCCCCACCTCGTGCAGATCGTCGCCCCCAACGAGATCGTCGTGGTCATCGGATTCGAGATCAAAATGGGAGGACGCGCCGGCACCATGAGCCTCTGCATTCCCTTCAACGTCATCGAACCCGTCGTGGACAAGCTCGTGACCCAGGGCTGGCTTGCCTACCAGCGCCGCTCCACCGCCACCGATCGCTCCGAGGAAATCGCCCGCGCACTGGGCGCCACCTACGTCGATGTCGAAGCGTACCTCGCCGAGACCACCATCACCGTGAACGAGCTTCTCAGCCTCGCCCCCGGCGACCTCATCCAGACCGGCAAGCCCCACGAAAGCGAGATCATTCTCCAGGTGGAATCGAGGAACAAGTTCGCCGGCCGGCTCGGGCGGCACAAAGAAAACCTCGCCGTCAAGATCAACCGCCGCGCGGAAGTGGAAGAGCCGCTGTAACGGCTCGTCGAAGCAGGGCCCCGCTCAGCCCGCGGCATGAACGCAAACCGTACGCAGAAATGCAATCGGAAACAGCGAACCCGAATAAGGCGATTTCCCACATTTTGGCGACGGTTCTATAATTCGCTGACACTGGCGATGACCTGCGGTCCTTGCTTCGCGCGGTGACGTTCTCATGCACCGAGATCCTTACACGCTGACGCTTACAGTCCTCCACGATGCCGGGGCGCGGTTCCTGATCGTCGGCGGCGTTGCGGCGATGCTCCACGGGCTGAATCGGCTGACGGCCGACATCGACCTCGTCATCGATCTCGCGGAATCGGAAGCGCGTAAAGTCGTTGAAGCGTTGCTTGCCGCGGGATTCGTTTCTCGACTGCCGGTCGATCCATGCGACTTTGCCATCGCCGGCATTCGCAACCAGTGGGTCAATACCAAGGGACTGCGGGTCTTATCATTCCATCACCCGGACCATCCCGGCTTCGCCGTCGATCTATTCGCCGATCCGCCGATGTCGTTTGATCGGCTGCTTGCCTCTGCCGAGTCTCGCAGCATGGCCGGGCTCGACGTCCTCGTGTGCGGTCTCGACGATTTGATCGCCATGAAGGAGGCGACCGGAAGGCAGCAGGATCAGTCCGACGTGCAGCGCTTACGGGCCATTCGAACGCAGCGATCGAACAGGAATCCATGAACGACCCCGGCGAGACCCTCCGCCTTACCGACGCCGTGGACGGCTACGAAGACGCCGCCTTGGCGAATCTCTTCGCCTTCGCGAATCTTACGCCCGAAGAGCGTTTCAAATGGCTCGTCGAGACCTACTTGTTCTTTCGTGAGTATCTGCCCGAACGCGGCGTCTATGACCCCGACGACTGGTCGAAACGAACGTAGTTCCGCCGATAAATACCGCATCCGCGCGGTCTTGAAGCTTTCAACGTTGCCCGTATTGCCGACTGACCATACCTTCCGGAAGTGCCTCGCCGCGCGGCCCCTTGCGGGCAGCCCCGCGATATGAGATGAAGCCGTAACCCAACGCCCTGCGTGTCGATCCGCAGAATGTCGATACTGCCATTGGATTGAACCCATGACCGATGCCCCGATTATTCGTCTCGCTCAACAGCGCGTCCTCGTCCTCGACGGAGCGATGGGCACCACCGTCCACCGTCACGACCTCAAGCTTGCCGACTACGACGGCCACGAGAACTGCACGGATATCATCACGCTCACCCGTCCCGATGTCCTCCGCGAGATCCACCGCTCGTTCCTCGCCGTCGGATGCGATGCGGTGATGACCAACACCTTCGGCGCGAGCAAGCACGTCTTGGGCGAGTTCGGCATCGCCGACAAGACCTACGAGGTCAACCGCCGCGCCGCCGAGATCGCTCGCGGCGCCTGCGATGAATTCACCCGCCCAAATCGACCTCGCTTCGTCGTCGCGTCCGCCGGACCCGGAACCCGACTGCCCTCGCTGCTGCAGACGACCTGGGACGCGCTCGTCGACAGCTACACCGAGCAGCACCGTGGCCTGCTCGACGGCGGCGCCGACGCCATCCTCATCGAGACCTGCCAGGACATCCTCCAGGCCAAGGCCGCCATCGTCGCCGCCATCGATGCGATGAAGGAAAAAGGCCGGCGCGTCCCCATCTTCTGCACCGTGACCATCGAGACCACCGGAGCCATGCTCGTCGGCACGGAGATCGCCGCGGCGCTCACCGCCATCGACGCCTATCCCGAAGTGACCGCCTTCGGCCTCAACTGCGCCACCGGCCCGCAGGAAATGAGCGAGCACGTCCGCTACCTCAGCTCCGCCAGCGACCGCCTGCTCATCGTTCAGCCCAATGCCGGACTACCCCAGCTCGTGGGCGGCAAACCGCACTACGCCCTCACCCCCGATGAACTCGCCCGCTGGCTCCTCGAATTCGTCGAAGTCGACGGCGTCAACATCGTCGGCGGCTGCTGCGGAACCACGCCGGAGCATCTCGCCGCCGTGGTCGATGCCCTGGAGGGGCGCGTCCCCCGCAAACGCACCCCGCACCTCGAACCCTCCGTCAGCAGCGTCTACCAGGCCGTGACCCTCCGCCAGGAAAACGCCTTCCTCGCCGTCGGCGAGCGGACCAACGCCAACGGCTCCAAAAAGTTCCGCGAGCTGCTCGCCGAGAGCGACGTCGACGGCATGGTGCAGATGGCCCGCGAGCAGGTCCGCCACGGCAGCCACCTGCTCGACGTCTGCGTCGCGTACGTCGGCCGCGATGAAGTCGCCGACGCCTCGTCCGTTCTCAAGCGCTTTGCCACCGACGTCACCGCGCCGCTGGTGATCGACAGCACGGAGGTCAATGTCATCGAGGCGGCACTCAAGCTCTGCGGTGGTAAGTGCGTCATCAACTCCATCAATCTGGAAGACGGCGAGGAAAAAGCCGACGTCATCTGCACGCTCGCCCGCCGGCACGGCGCCGCACTCATCGCCCTGACCATCGACGAGCAGGGCATGGCCAAAACCGCCGACCGCAAGATCGAGGTCGCCAGGCGTATCCACGATATCGTCGTGAACCGCCACGGCATCCGCCCCTCCGATCTCATCTTCGATCCCCTCACCTTCACCGTCTGCACCGGCAATGAGGATGACCGCAAGCTCGCCGTCGAGACCATTGAAGCCCTCCGCCGCATCAAGACGGAACTCCCCGAAGTCCACACCCTGCTGGGCGTCAGCAACGTCAGCTTCGGCATCAAGCCGCCCGCCCGCCGCGTGCTCAACAGCGTTTTCCTGCACCTCTGCCGCGATGCCGGTCTCGACGCCGCCATCGTCCACGTGAACGGCATTCTTCCGCTGTACAAGATCGATGACGCCCACCGCCATATCGCCGAAGATCTCGTCTTCGATCGCCGCCGCGAAGGCTACGATCCGCTCACCGCCCTCCTCCAGGCCTTCGAGAACGTCACCGCGGACGAAGCCAAAGAATCGAAGCAGCCCAAGTCCATCGAAGAGCGCCTCAAGTTCCGCATCATCAACGGCGATCGAACCGACCTCGAAGCCGACCTCGACGAGGCCATGCTCAAGTACCGCCCCCTGGACATTATCAACGACCTGCTCCTCGACGGCATGAAGACCGTCGGCGACCTCTTTGGCGCCGGGCAGATGCAACTTCCCTTCGTGCTCCAGTCGGCCGAGACCATGAAAGCAGCCGTGCGCTTCCTCGAGCCCCACATGGACAAGATCGAAGGCGGCGGCAAGGGCTCGATGGTCCTCGCCACCGTCCGCGGCGATGTCCACGACATCGGCAAGAACCTCGTGGACATCATTCTCACGAACAACGGCTACACCGTGTACAACCTGGGCATCAAGCAGCCCATCAGCGCCATCATCGACGCCTACGAGAAAAACAACGCCGACGCCATCGGCATGTCCGGGCTGCTCGTCAAATCCACCGTGATCATGCGCGAGAATCTTCAGGTCCTGAACGAGCGCGGCATCGACGCCCCCGTCGTCCTCGGCGGCGCGGCACTCACCCGCAAGTACGTCGAAGAGGATCTCCGCCCGGAATACCGAGGGTCGGTCTTCTACGCCAAGGATGCCTTCGCCGGCCTGCGCCTCATGGACGAAATCGTTACCGGCAAGTCCGTTGAACCGCGAGCCTCAGCGCGTGCGGAGGCCAGGACTTCCGAACCGCAGGGCACGGCCTCGGCCGGTGTGCCCCTGCTCTCGGGCAGTGCCTCTTCCGCCTCGCCGACTTCAGCCCGCGCCAACGCTCCGACGGAGCCGCTACCGCCGACTCGTGCCGACGCCCTCCTTCACGAGGAAGCGTCCCAGCGCCACGGCTACATCCCCCCCGTCTCCGACATCTCCCGCGACGAGTCCGTACCGTCCGCCCCCTTCTGGGGCCGGCGCATCATCGAGCGCGTCGAACCTCGCGCCGTCGTCCCCTACCTCAACGAGAACATGCTCTTCCAGGTGCAGTGGGGCTATCGCAAGAACCGCCGCTCACCGGGCGACTGGGACCGTTATCTCCAGAGCGAAGTCCGCCCCAAGCTCCGCGACCTCCTCGACGTCTGCGAGCAGGAGGACATCCTCCACCCCCGCGCCGCGTACGGCTTCTGGCCCGCCCAGTCCGACGGCGATCTCCTCTTCGTCTACGACCCCGGCGACCCGTCGCGCAAACTCGCCACCTTCGACTTCCCGCGCATGGGCAAACCCCCCTACTGGTGCCTGAGCGACTTCTTCAAACCCGTTTCCAGCGACGAAATGGACGTCGCCGCCTTTATGGTCGTCACCGTCGGCCGCAAGGTCAGCGAGGTAGCCCGTCAGTGGTTCGCCGCCGACCGCTACCAGGACTACCTCCACCTCCACGGCCTGGGCGTGGAACTGGCCGAGGCCCTCGCCGAATACATCCACAAGCAGATCCGCATGGAGTGGGGAATCGCCGCCGGCGACGCCCGAGACAAGCAGGAACTCTTCAAACAGCGCTACCAGGGCTCGCGATACAGCTTCGGCTACCCCGCCTGCCCCCGCCTCGAGGACCAGGTCAAGCTCTGGCCGCTCCTCGAGCCCCAGCGCATCGACGTCACCCTCAGCGAGGAGTTCCAGCTCGAACCCGAGCAGACCACCACGGCCCTCATCGTCCACCACCGGCAGGCGAAATACTTCAATGTGCGGTAGAATGCTAGCGGCTTGTTCGTCGACTCTTGAAACCGAAGAATTTATCGAGGATTTGTCTCCATGCCCAAAACCAAACATCTCGCACTCAAGATCGTCGGCGCGGCCGTGCTGGCCTTCATCCTCCTGCTCGTCGGCGTGGTATTCTGGATCGACAGCATCGCCCGCATCGGCGTGGAGAAAGGAGCGACCTACGCCCTCGGCGTCAACACCACGCTCCAGAGCATGAACCTCGGCATCCTCTCCGGCCAGGCCGGGATGTCCGGACTCGACGTCGCCAACCCCGAAGGCTTCGACGCCCCCCACTTCGTCAAGCTCGGCGAAGGCAACGTGGCCGTTTCACTCGGCTCGCTGATGGAAGACACCGTCGTCGTGCCCGAACTCATCCTCTCCGACCTGAGCATGAACCTCGAGCGCAAGGGCGGAAAGTCCAACTACCAGGTGATCCTCGATCATCTCGCCCAGCTCAGCGGCGGCGAGACCAAGCCCAAGCAGCCGGCTGAGACCAAGGAGGGCAAGAAGTTCATCGTCCGCCGCGCGGCCATCAACAACGTGGACGTTCAGGTGGACCTGCTGCCCCTCGGTGGGAGCCTGACGCGCGTCCCCCTCCACATCGATCGGATCGAGCTGACCGACATCGGCTCCGATTCGGCCAATGGCGTGGAGCTCGCCCAGCTTACCGGCATCCTCATGCGCGCCATTCTCACGTCCGTCGTCGACAAAGGCGGAAACCTCCTGCCCGCGGACATCGTCAACGAATTGGGTAAGGGCCTTCAGGGATTGGGCGGCCTGGGCGATGCCACGGTCAAGGTCGTCGGCGACGTGACCACCATGGTCGATGGCACGGTTCGCAACATCACCGAGGTCGGCGCCGGCCTGGTGGAGGAACTCGGCAAGAGCGGCGGGCAACTCGGCGAAGGCTCCAAGCAGATCGGTGACAAGGTCGGCGAAGGGCTGAACGACGCCGGCAAGAAGCTCGAGAAAGGCCTCGGCGGCCTCCTCCCCGGGAAGAAAAAGAAGGAAGACGCGGAAAAACCCTGACTCTCCCATTCGCGCCGGCGCAGCCCAACTTGTCGGCGCAGGCATGAACCGCCATCTCACAATATGTGAAAAGGGCGCTGGAATCTGCATCTCCGGCGGGAATACACTTCTTCATGCGGCCGGCCTCTTTCTGCGTCGCGGCTCCATCCGCGCGATAGGAGTGCTCCCCCATCCCCGCCATTGTCTCCGCGTTAATTACGTCACTCGGATTGCTCGTCGCCCTGCCGGTCCTTTTCTGTGTCACGTTCATGGTCGCCCGGATACTGCACGACGTACAGATCGAATGGGCTATCGTCTTGGGAATTGCCGTCTGTGCACCAGTGATCATTCTCGGCTGGATTCGAATCTGGGCACGGCACATCATCTGGAGCCGTCGGCGTATCTCGCGCACATTGCTGATTCTGTTGTTGTCCATCTTCGCCGGTGCAACACTCGGGACGCTCGTAGCCGTGATCAGCCACCTGCGATGGAGATATGGAGGCATTGACGACGGCGTCGTCATCGGCGGCCTGACCCTGCTCGCCGCCTGGCTTATGGGCACCGGCCTGACCTGGTGTGAAACTCCCGAAGAGCGTCACTCCCGACTGCGATCCGTTACGCTCGGGAAACTCCCCTGTCTCAACTGCGGCTACGATCTCACCGGCCTGCACGAAGCCCGCTGCCCCGAATGCGGCACCCATTACACCCTCAACGAACTCGTCGCCGACGCCCTCGACCGCCGCGCCGACCTGCCGGGATGAATCACCACATCAAGTCGGCGGGTTCGAAGCGGTCACCTGTCAATGTGGTCATCCCTTCACGCCCTTCCCAACAATCGGGCACCGGACACACATCGCCCGGCCAATACTGTCGAGTTCCACACACCTTGCAGGATAGTAAGAATATGGCAGGACACACAGCCGCTTGATGCAACGTGCGCCGACCTTCCGGTGACGTTGACGCACGAACGCCATGTTCTTGAACGATCTGTCCGGACCCGAATACAATCCGGGTTTGAGGAGGTTCGAAATGGAAATCAAGCGTGTGGGCTCGCAGGCATCAGCGAAAGGACCGGAGGACTGGTTCACGGGCACGGTCCGACTCGATCCCCTCTTCGACCGCGCCGAGCCGGCCAGGGTCAGCGGGGCCAGCGTCACTTTCGAACCGGGCGCCCGAACCGCCTGGCACACGCACCCGCTGGGCCAAACCCTGCTCATCACCTCCGGCTTCGGCTGGGTGCAGCGCGACGGCGGTCCCGTCGAGGAAGTCCGGCCCGGCGACATCGTCTGGTTTCCGCCCCGCGAGAAGCACTGGCACGGCGCCACGCCCCAAACCGCGATGACCCACATCGCCATCCAGGAGAAGCTCGACGGCAAGGCCGTGGAATGGATGGAAAAAGTGACGGACGAGCAATACCGCCGGTGACAAGAACCCTTCGAATTCCTTCCACAAGTTCAGGAGCAAAGCGTGCCCCATATCATCGTCAAGCTCTGGCCCGGAAATTCGCCGCAGCAGAAATCGGAACTCGCCCAGCGCATTACCCGCGACGTCATGGACGTTCTGACCTGCGGTGAGAAATCGGTTTCGGTGGCCTTTGAGGAAATCAGCGACGACGACTGGAAGAAAAACGTCTACGAACCGGACATCGTTAATCAGCCCGACAAGCTGTACAAGAAGCCCGGATACACCATGTAAGGAATGGAGACCAACCATGCGAAGCACAGTCCTGTACGGACCTCGCGACGTGCGCTTCGAGGAACGCGAAACGCCGACGATCGAACGGCCGACGGACGCCGTGATTCGAATTGCAGCAACATGCGTCTGCGGATCGGACTTGTGGCCCTATCGCGGCATTAAGCCGGTCAATGAGCCCACACCCATGGGTCATGAGTATTGCGGCGTCGTCGAGGAGGTCGGCCGCGAGGTCAAGTCCGCAAGACCCGGCCAGTTCGTCATTGGGTCGTTCGCAACGTCAGACAATACCTGCCCCAATTGCCAGTATGGCTACCAGTCTTCCTGCATGCATCGCGAGTTTATCTCACGCGCCCAGGCCCCTATCCTCCGCGTCCCCCTGGCGGATGGCACGCTCGTGCCGACGCCAGGTGTTCCGTCCGACGACCTTGTGCCGAGCCTGCTCGCAACCTCGGACGTGCTGGGAACGGGTTGGTTCGCCGCAGACGCCGCAAACGTGAAACCGGGATCGACCGTGGTCGTCGTGGGCGACGGCGCCGTCGGCCTGTGCGGCGTGCTGTCAGCCAGACAAATGGGCGCCGAGCGGATCATCGCCATGAGCGGCCACGAAAACCGTCAGAAGCTCGCTCGCGAGTTCGGCGCCACCGACATCGTGACCGAACGCGGCGACGAGGGCGTGAAACGCATCATGGACATGACCAAGGGCATCGGCGCGGACTCGGTGCTTGAATGCGTCGGCACGCAGCAGTCCATGATGCAGGCGATCAACTCCACGCGCAGGGGCGGCTACACGTCATTCGTCGGCATGCCGCACGGCGTAGAACTCAAAGGCGAGGAATTGTTCTACACGCACGTTCACCTTCACGGCGGCCCGGCCCCTGTACGTCGCTACCTGCCCAAGCTGATCGACCTCGTGCTCAATGGAACGATCAACCCCGGCAAGATCTTCGACCTGACGCTGCCCCTCGAAAAGGTGGCGGAAGGCTACCGCGCCATGGACGAACGCCGCGCCATCAAGACGCTGCTGCGGCCCTGATTACGGCGATTCCGCATTTCATTCGGCGATCAGACAGGTGGAGCAAACTCGAATCCAGAATACCATGCTCCCGGCAACCGTTCGGACACCGACACAACCCCTGGTTGAACGTCCATGAACTGGCCCCTCATCGCCATCCTCTCCGTCCCCGGCCTGGTCATGGGCCTGCTGTCCTCACGCGGACACACCCGCGGCATCGAACCCTTCCTCTGGATCGTTCTCGCCGTCTTCGCCACGCTGGTCATCGCCCGCACGGCCGGCTCGCGCTACTTCCTCCACGGCCTTTGCGTGGGATTGGCCTGGGGAATCCTCAACGGCCTGGTTCAATTCACCCTGTTTTCCAGCTACGCTCGCCACAACCCCGAGGTGTGCGTTCGATCGAACAATCCGGAACCCGGGGCCTGCCCGCGCCCCTCATGTTCCTCCTCTTCGGCCCGGTTGTTGGAATCGGCGTCGGCATCGCCCTCGGCCTCCTTTGCCTTGGCGCGAGGCACGTCATCAAGCCCGCCCCGCCGATCGCCAAGGCTCCGCCCGTCGTTGTATCGGATTTTTGAGTTCCACTGGTTGGCCAGTCATTCTTATGTCCAGTTTCCTCGTGGGCACCACATTGGCAGCGAAGATCGCGTTGGAGCCTCACCAGGCGCGTCTCTATCGAAACGACGGAATACTCGACGGCAGCCCGACGCGCATGAAGAATCTTGCGAAAGATTGCGAGAAGTGTTCGAGGTAGGGAGGCCTTAATCGCCACCTCGGTCCCATGTTCGTTGCGTGGCTTCGGAGATACCCTATTGGTAGGCTATAGATCTCACGAAAGTCAACTACGACACAACGCTGATTATCCGCTGGGTCATCCCAGGAGGCGAGCAGGTGCAGTCCCTCTCGCCGGCCCTTTCGGACTTCTTCCCAAGCGCCCTTTTTCTGGAATGGTGCATTGAATTCTGCGTATTCAATTATCGAGAAAATCGGGCACAGGGCAGCGAGTTCCGCCCTCTCGTTTTCAAGGTCGCAGCTTTGCGTTACGACAATACAGTCGTATTCTCTAACCGGAACGTCGTGCGTTGCGGCGCCGGTCCCAAAATCCGGCGCAAACGATGGAATCAAGCATGACGGAAGGAAGTCGCCTTGAGCGAGCGACTCGCCTACCATCTGTTCCCACCACGGCTCGACCGACTTGCGGATCACGATTCATCCCAATTACGGCTTTGCGGGCGACCGCGGCCTGCGAAGACATATCGCGTCTTGACACTATAATTGCGTACCGGGCGCGGTATCATGGCAGGCGCAGTTTCGGCCTGATCCAGTTCCATGATCGCCTGGGCTCGCTCCATCCAATGAGTGAAAGCCAGTTCGGATGCGCGCCCGAGCTGCTGCCCAGCCTCGCTTTGAGGCCAATACATAGCTGGCGCTAAGAACCACGAGGGTGAAATTGACACGCTCTTCGGACGATCGGCAAGTCCGGGCATTATCGAAACAACTCCCTTGATGAATCCGTGATGCACGCTTCAAAAACCGCGTTCTTTCGGACGCGAAGCACCTCAAAAAAATCCCACATGTCTTCCTCGGTCGAGGGCACTTCGTCCGTTCGGTAAAGATCGTTGTCCAGAATGATGGAGACCGACTCCGGCTTCGCAGAGTCAACAACAGCTTGATTGACCACCAACGTGGAATGAATATCACTGAGCGGGATTCGTAGCTGCATAAAGTATCCAGCCAAATTCTGCGGCAAGTCGGACGATACCTCTGGCGCCGTCCGCAAGTAAGATTTTAGGTCGTCGATTGGTAACGGGATGTCAATCCGATTGACATAGCGGACCGCCAACCTCAAGACACGCCGAACCTTGAGAATCGAACGATACCTATCCCATAACCGACGGGCCTCATTTCGAAATGGCTCCCATCGATCGTACGGGGCCAAACGACTCATTGTGAACCCATCAAGCCGTGCTTGAAATACGCGCTTTTCGTCTGTGCTTGTGTACAAATACCCGATGTGCGCCGAACTCGCGGTTGCAGCGGCCGAAATTCCCCCAATTTGGCCTTGAATTGACGCGATGTGGCGATTCACCTTTGTCGGGTAGGAGGTTTCGAGCCCTTCTTGGACTTGCTCAAGAGCCTTGACGTCGGTCCCGGGGGGCAATTCAACGCGAATGTCGATAATCGCTTCCGTGATCGGGGCGTTTGGATAGCGTCGCCTTGCTTGCACGTTGCTGCCCTTCTTGTTAGGCATCCGCGCTACGAGTTTGATTAACCCCGATAATACCCCCGCACGATTGCGCTCGCTTCGTTCGTCGCCAGGTTCACCGCCCCCAGCGCCTCGCTTGCCGCCGTACGCATCGTCAGGTCCGGCTCATCCTTCGCAATGTCCACCAGTTGCTGCACCTGCGCCTCTGCCAGCATATTGCCGAACCGCTTCGCCGACTCCGCCAGCGATCCGAACGCCGCGATCCGCAGCGCACTCGTCTGGCCGTCGTCCAGCGCCACGTCGGCAATCGCCTGCTGCGCCGCCGCGCTGCCCAGCAGCGCCAGCACCTCGGCCGCGCGAACCCGCAGCATCTCGTTCTCCGACGCCAGCGCCGCGATCAGCGAACCCTGCGCCGCCCCCACGTCATACACCGTCCGTCCATCCAAGGCGATGTTCCGCAGCACCCCCACCGACTCGAGTGCCAACGACATGGCCAAGTCATGATCCACCGCCGCAAGACCCGCCTTCTCCCGCGCTCGATCCAGCGCCGCCAGAATTGCCGCGTCGTCCGCTGCCGCCGGCACCGCCGTCGCATATGCATCCGACGCCGCCAGATCTTCCGCCATCAGCATCCCTTCGGGCTCGGCCAGGATCACCACCGGCGTCTTCGCATAGAGAAACTCGCCGCGAAGCTGGGCCAGCGCCGACGCCGGATCAGGCTCGGTGATGTCCGTGCCGACGACCACGGCCGAGATCGCCGGGAAGGACTCTCTTGCCCGGTCCATCGCCGTGTAGAAGCTGGCCTCGCCGATCACCTCGCGATCGCCCGTGCGGAAGATACCCATGACTCGGTTGCGCTCGGCCTGGTCCCCGTCGACCACGACAATATGCTCCGCCCCCGTGAGCGTCACCGCCGTGCTCAACAGCGGAATGACATGCTGCGCGTCCGCAAACGGCGATTTGGGCAAGGCCCCGCCCAGCGCCAGCGCCGCCCGCACGCGGACCAGCAGGTCGGGAAACCGCAGCGCCTGCACCAGCGGCTGCTTGTAGTCCTCCGTGCCGATCAGCGAACTCTCCCCCGCCGTGATGCGCAGCGCCCGAATCGCACCGAGTGCCACTGCCGAGTCACCGTCA
>JAGFJJ010000047.1 GCA_024102815.1 Phycisphaerae bacterium | reverse complement strand
CAGTTGCGCCCGGTCCAGGTACACATCCCGCCATTGTTGCCGTTGTAATAATCACGAGCGTCAGCGTGATGATTCGCGCCTGCATGCATAATCTCCTGTAGATGGCCCGGGCAACAAATACGCTTCTAGGCTTCGATGCGTCCTGGGTCAAGAATCTTCCCCTCAAGCACGAAGTCTCGGAGGCCGGGGTATGGGCTTCCGAGGGCATGATCGTCCCAGCGATAACGCAACGCATCTCAGGAGGTTAGCCACGACCGGGCGTCGCCGCGCGTGTTGAGGGTCATCGAGTGGCGGCGCATGGTGTCAGGAATTAGCGTCGACAGGGGAAGCTCCAGCGAGCTTCTCGCATCCAACGCATATTGAACAATGGAGCGGGTTCTGGCGAGGCACGCGACGACTTTCTCGCTCGGGCATTCCGGGAACGCGGATGGGAAATACAGGCGATTACAAATGCTGGAGGACTTGGCGATGAAGATTATCAGTTTGGGTACAATGTTCGTTTTGACCACGATATGGGTCGGAGAGCCGATGGCGATGGCCCAGCACGAGGGGGATGACCGCGGAATGCACTTGCAAGCGGAGACTCACAGCCGGGGCATGGCTGGCACACAAGACGCCCAATCGAGCCTGCCACTCTGCCCCGTGATGGGCGATCCGGTTGACTTCAATATCAAGACCATGACCGATGAGGGCCCCGTGTATTTCTGCTGTCCGATGTGCATCAAGAAGTTCAACGAGAATCCTGAGAAATATGCAGAGAAGGTCGCAAGGCAGCGCAAGCAGCTTCACGAGCGCGAGCGCATCCAGGTTACATGCCCGGTCAGCGGCGAACCCGTCGACAAGAATGTTCTCATCAGTCGGGGCGACGAAAAGATCTACTTCTGCTGCGCGGGCTGCAAGCCGAAGTATGAGGCGGACCCGAAGAAGTACGCGGCGAAGCTCGAAGCAAGCTACACGTACCAGACGCATTGTCCGGTGATGGGGGGTAAGATCGATCCCACTGCCTTCACTGATCTGCCCACTGGAGAGCGTATCTATTTCTGCTGCTCCGGTTGCGACAAGAAGTTCCTGGCCGACCCTGCAAAATATGCGCAGAACCTCGAAAAACAGGGCATTCACCTCAATATGGAAAAGCTCATGAATGCACTGAAGAATGAATAGGTCGCCTCGCGTCGGTCGAGGTGGGCTTCGCATGAGGCTGTCTGGTTCGAGCCAGGCTGGCCTGAAGCCGCAGTTAGCAGCCGTTCAAGCCGGCGTAAGCCAGTTACCTTAGCACTCGCGACGTCGTGTCTTTCGCGCGGCTATCTCTTGGGAGGCTTCGATGGCAGGGGACTACGAGCGCCGTGTGTTTCTATTCGTACTCTTGGTGTGTGCGGCTGCAGCAAACGCGACCGGGCAGGAGCAAGGGGGGTCGAAATCTCCTGCGCCTGCAGTGGTCCAAGCGCCGGTCAACCAGTTCTGCCCCGTAATGATGGACGAGAAGGTCGATCCGAGCATAACAACAACCTACCGGGGGCAGACCATTGCGTTCTGCTGCGAACGTTGCTTGCAGAAATTCAACGCGAATCCGGAGCGTTATGCGGCGCGGTTGGCGGTTTTCGCTCAGAATGACAACGGTCGGCAGTCAAGCTCGGATCCCGGGAGTTACCGGCGTGAGGACGCCTCGCCGGCTCGGGATCATGAGGAGGAACGAGTTGATGCGAATGCAGAATCCGCATCGTCGACGGGTACACCCGCTTCTGATGGAGCTGAGCACGAAGAGAACAACAGCCGCGTGGACGAAGGCGCGCATGAGACGCATGCGCATGGAGAGCGCGCCGTACAGGGTGCGCCTGGCGCCCGAACAGAGCAGTCTGACGGTGATGCCGACGAGTCTCAATTGAACGGATTCGATGCGGATCATGAACACGACCACGACGACCGTGCCACGGGTGTGATGGCGGCCTTGGCCTGGCTTGGCAGGTTCCACCCGCCGGCGGTCAACTTTCCAATCGCGATGCTTGTGGGAGCAGCCGTAGCCGAGGGGCTATGGATGGCCACGAAGCGTCAGCTGTTCGTCAGCGCCGGGCGCTTTTGCCTTTGGTTTGGTGGGCTGACGGCGATCTTGGCAGGCACACTCGGCTGGTTTTTCGGCGGTTTCCACCTTGCGGACGAAAGTTGGATCATGACTACCCACCGCTGGCTCGGAACGGGTACCGCTCTCTGGGCCCTGAGCACACTGATTGTCGGCGAGCGGGCGTATCGCGACGCCACAGCCGCAAGACGCAAGGCCTATCGCATAATGCTCTTCGTCGGTGCGGCGGCGGTACTCACCGCGGGCTTTTTCGGCGGCGCGATGATCTACGGCATCAATCACTATGCCTGGTAACGAGGTCCATGCAGGGCACGGTTGTCTGTGCGATTTTCAGTGATCAAGACAATGGAAGCGGCAGAAAGCACACTGCCTCGGTCGGATCCAGAAAGGCGAGAGATCATGCTGTATATTCGAGAATCAGCGCGGTCGGTTCAAGACACAGTTGCACGTCTCCAGCAGTCCGTCGAGGAACACCGCTTCGGTGTGCTCGGTCAGATCGACATGAAGGCGAAGATGGCGGACAAGGGCGTGCCATTTGAGCACGAGTGTGTGATTCTGGAGGTCTGCAACCCGCAACAAGCCAAGCAGCTTCTCGAAAGGGATCTCGCCGTTTCGACGTCACTGCCGTGTCGCATCTCCGTGTACCGGAAGGCCGGAAGCGTGACCGTCGCGACCGTCAAGCCAACGAAGCTGTTGGAGATGTACGATGCGGCCGAAGATCTTAAACCTGTGGCCGAAGACGTTGAACGCACGCTCCTGGCGATCATAAATGCTGCCTGCGAGGCGTGACGGATACTGGGCGAGACGGAGCGCACAGAAACATGACAGGCAATAGAAATTCCTGGGAGCCGCAAGATTGTCATGCCGAGCATGCGGAGCACACCAAAGGTGCCCATAAGAATGGCGGCACGCAAGGCAAGCACCATGGCGGCGGGGAACACCGCTCGCATCACGCCCACATGGTCGCGGACTTCAAGCGGCGATTCTGGATCTCGTTGATCCTAACGCTTCCTGTGTTGCTGCTTTCGCCGATGATCCAGGGTTTCCTGCGAGTTGCGGAATCCTGGGATTTTCCCTTCGACAGCTGGGTCCAGTGGCTTTTCGCTTCAATCATATTCTTCTATGGCGGATGGCCGTTCCTGAAGGGGCTCGTTGAGGAGCTGCGACAGAAGCAGCCCGGCATGATGACGCTGATTGCGCTGGCGATTGCGGTTGCCTACGGCTACAGCAGCGTGGTCGTGTTCGGACTGGCGGGGCGCGTATTCTTCTGGGAGCTGGCGACGCTTATCGACATCATGCTGCTCGGTCACTGGATCGAGATGCGTTCGGTCATGGGCGCGTCGAACGCGCTCCAGAAGCTCGTTGAACTGATGCCGGCCGATGCCCACCGCGTCGAGAACGACGGCAGCACCGAGGATGTATCGGTCGACGAGTTGAGCGCCGGCGACCGCGTGCTGGTCAAGCCCGGCGAGAAGATTCCCATCGACGGCCAGATCGTCGAGGGCCGTACGATGGTCAACGAGGCCATGATCACTGGTGAGAGCAAGCCGGTGGAAAAGGGCGAAGGCGATGACGTCGTTGGCGGCTCGATCAACGGTGACTCCGCGATTACCGTGGAGGTTCAGAAGACCGGCGGTGAGACGTATCTCTCCCAGGTCATCGACATGGTCCGCAGGGCCCAGAAATCGCGGTCGAAGACGCAGAACCTGGCCGACCGGGCCGCCCTCTGGCTCACGATCGTCGCGATTTCGGCGGGTACTGTCACACTCTTGGTATGGTGGCTTGTCATCGGCCGGCAATTTGACTTTTCGCTCGAGCGGACCGTAACGGTGATGGTGATCACCTGCCCGCACGCGCTGGGACTGGCGATCCCCCTGGTCGTAGCCGTCTCGACCGCAATCTCGGCCAAGAACGGCCTGCTGGTCCGAAATCGATCCGCGTTCGAGCGAGCGCGAAACCTCGATGCGATCATCTTTGACAAGACCGGGACGCTTACCGAGGGCCGCTTCGGCGTGAGTGACGTCATCGCGCTGGGCAACAGGAATGAAAACGAAGTGCTGAAGCTCGCGGCCAGCGTGGAGAGCCAATCGGAACATCCGATCGCACAGGGGATCGTCGAGGCAGCGAAGAAACGCGAGGTCAGGTTCGAGGTCCCCAAGGAGTTCAAAGCGATTCCGGGAAAGGGTGCCCAAGCCAGCGTCTCCGGTTCCAACGTCAAGGCCGTCAGCCCCGGCTACCTCCAGGAGAACGGCATCGACGTCGACAACGGGCGCTTACGCGAGCTGTCCGACGAGGGTAAGACCGTTGTCTACGTCCTGGCTGATGGTCAGCCCATCGGTGCAATTGCTCTGGCAGACATTATTCGTGAGGAGTCGCGTGAGGCACTGCGCAACCTCAAGGAGGAAATGGGCGTTCAGATCATGATGCTCACCGGCGATGCGGAGCCGGTTGCCAGGTGGGTTGCGGGTGAACTCGGTCTGGACGACTACTTCGCCGAAGTGCTGCCGGAGCAAAAGTCAGAAAAGGTGAAGGAGGTCCAGAGCCGCGGCCTTACCGTCGCCATGGTCGGTGACGGCGTGAACGACGCTCCCGCGCTGACCCAGGCCGATGTGGGCATTGCGATCGGCGCTGGGACGGACGTGGCGATCGAGTCGGCCGATATCGTGCTCGTCCGCTCAGACCCGCGTGACGTAGCCTCGATTGTACGGCTGGCGAAGAAGACCTACGCCAAGATGGTCCAGAACCTCTGGTGGGCAACGGGCTACAACGCGGTCACGATACCACTTGCGGCCGGTGTTCTTGCGCCGATCGGCATCATTCTGCCGCCGGCAGTCGGGGCGGTCGTCATGTCGTTGTCCACGGTCATCGTTGCGATCAATGCGCGTCTTCTGCGGTTGCCAAACCGGGGAATTGCGTAGCCTCATCGCCGTCACCTCGCAACCCGACCTTGCGGCAGAGCGGAGTTCCGCGGTGCGGATCACGCCTTTATTCTG
The DNA here is from genome assembly GCA_024102815.1 of Phycisphaerae bacterium. NCBI lineage: Bacteria > Pseudomonadati > Planctomycetota > Phycisphaerae > Phycisphaerae bacterium. Next base: position 40,522 of record JAGFJJ010000047.1, on the reverse strand, counting down.
GAATTTCGTGCGCGAGTTCTGACCACTCCGGCGCGATTGGAAGTGAGCCGGCCGCGGGCGGCGGAGGAAGGGAGGCCTCGACGAGTTGCGTGCCCGATGTCACTTGTCGATCGGACGAGATCGCGGAGTCGATGGTCATATTAGCACAGCATTCGGGTCGTGGGATTCATCGCGGCGTCATGGTATCCGTGGCCATTGCGGTAACTCCAGCAGAGCCAGCGAAGGGGAAGTCAAACACGGCTAAGCTCGAGCCTTGGTCGATCGCGGGAAACAATGGCGCGTACTGACGCGCAGAAGCGCAGAATGTCGTGGCGAAGAGCACCGCACCAGCACAGAGCTCATCCAGAAGAACTACGAAAGCTGGATTCAGAACTCCATAATTGACATTTCTTCATTCGCTAATGAGATCGTTGCTATTCGCAAGTCTGCCCGTGCGCTGCGTTGCAGAATCCCCGTGGACTGTCAGCAGCGGCGCCAACACGCCGACGGCGCCAAGAACGGCAATCGTCACCCCCAGGGCCATCATCGTGCCCAGCGATCTAATGGCCGGCGTGCTCGTGAACACAAGCGTGCCGAAGGTGAGAACGGTTGTCAGGCTCGTCATGATCACTGCTCGGCACCCGGACGCGAGGTTTCGCACACTTGCCGAGTGTAACTCGCGTTGTCGACGCGAATGCCGGGCGATGGAAACGAGAAAGATGCCATCATCGACGCCGGTCCCGACGAGCAACGGCAGCGCAATCAGGTTGACCATGTTGAGCTTTATGCCCTCGAGTCTCATGCATGCCAGCATGAAGCTCATGCCGACGGCCACCGGCAAGAGGGTTAAGAGCATCGCAGTGACGCTGCGAAAATATACGAGCAGCCAGGCGATCACCGCCGCTGCTGCCATGGTGAGTAAAGCAAACAGGTCGTGGCGAATGGCGCGCTCGGCGTTATGTCCGAGGACGGTAATGCCGGTCAGCTCAGCACCGACAAGATCCGCAGTGGCTCGGCGAATCTCGGAGATGGCGATGTCGCGCCTGGAGCGTTCCGCCAGTGGGGCATCAGTCAAGAGTACGGCGATGGACTCCCAGCGCGCAGGACTTTCTCCTTGCACCGTGGCTGTCGGCAGAACCGTGTCGGCCAGCGCCGGCACTTGCAGCAGGTCCTCTATTTGGGGAACGCGTTTGGGCCGGAGCAGATTTCGCAGGAACGCCCGGTATCCGTCGAAAGCCGGCCCATTGAGATCAGTTGCGGCCAGCGCCGCATCGAAGTCCGCGACGATCCGCTCGACATTAACCTGCTGGAGCGCGGCGTGCCGTGCCGCTACGGTTTCTGGATCAGGCAGCAGCGACGCCAACCCATAGACGCCGGTGATACCCGCGCTCCGTACACTCGGTTGTCCGACCCGATGACTGATGTCGTGCGCCATCTCAACGAGCGATTCGGCCGAAGGTGCCGTAAAGTAGATGGTGAATGTGTCCTCGGAGTATCCAAAAAGCTCGCCGAGGCGCGCCTGCGTCTCGATCGGCTCGTTGGGCTGCGGATGCATGGTCGACAGATCGTCCTCGAAGAATGAATCGCTCCGGTCCGCGAAGGCGGCCACCGCCAGTGAGATGACGACGAGGAGTCCGGCCGCCCCCAGGAGGCACGACTTGGCATTGGTGGACACATCCAGCCATCTGCTTACGAGCGGGCCCCGCGATGTCGGTTTGGCGCGCCAGTTGGTCTTCGCGCCCAGTGCCAGGGTGATCAGTGCCGGCAGCAGGAGCATGGTCGCGATGACCGCACCGGTCAATCCGAGCATGCCTAACCAGCCAAATTCACGGAGGGCACGCACGCCAGACTGGCTGAATGCGAAGAAGGCAATTGCGGTTGTACCATAGGCGACAACGATGGCAGGGACCATATGTCGAAGCGCCCCTCGGATCGCCTGCTCGTGCGATGCTTCGCCTGCACGAAAGCCTCGATACATTGAGAGGATGTGGATGCAGTAGTCGATACCCAACCCGGCCAGGATGGCACCGATAACCGCCGTGAGCGGTGACGCCGTCATGCCAAGCGCTGTGAACACGGCAAAGCCTACGGCGATGCCAGCTGCGACAGGAGCCAGGGCCAGCGGCAACATCCACAGGTTACGATAAACCACCGTGAACAGGGTCATCAGGAATACGACTGACAGCAGGATGCTACGTTTCATGTCGGAGCGAATGGCGCGGCTTGATCGGGCCGCGATGGCATAGGCACCCGTGCAAGCAAGGTCGAGCCGGTCTTCATTCGCGTGCTGCGCAGCGTCATACACGGCGTCAGTAAAGGAGCCCGCGAAATCGAGATCGGACGGGGGACGAGCACCGCGCAGGCGGATCATCAGATGACGTCGATCCGCGCTGAAATAGCCGTCGTCGGCGGCGATCGACCGGGATCCTGGCTGAATGAATGCCGGGAGTGCGCTGAACAGGAAATCCCGGAGGCCGAGGGGATCTTCCGCAAGCGATCGAATTAGTGCGCCCCCGGCTCCGGGCACGGCCAACATTTGCTCGAGCTTGTCGAGCTGCTCGCGCATCGATTGCGGCCGCAATCGTTGCAGCAATGCGTGGAACTCGTCGTCACGGAGGTAGTAGACGCCTGCCGGGATGATGGCGCGCTCGACGTAAGTGCGGGCGGCCTGAGGCGGCTTGTATTCCACCTCCCGGCACATCTGCGAGAGCCGATCCGAAGTTGCTACCGCAGCCTTCAACCTCGAGGCGAATTCGAGAAGTCGAACGTCGCCGGCCGCCGGGACGCCGGTCTGGGGTGATGGGGTATCTTCGGGCAGGGAAACGAGAAGGATGAGTTGCTCAGCACCGTCGAAAGCTCCGGCAATGCGCGTCAGCGCGCGGGCGGCGGGGTCGCGGTCACCCACCATGATGTCCAGCGCGGCGCTCGTTTTCAGCCTTGTTGCAAGGGATATGGCGGTGGTGACGACGACGGTCGCCACGATGAGGACAATCCAGGGTCTGCGGGTTGCCAACCGGCAAAGCAATTCGATCGGCAACCGGGAGGGCGGGCACTTGACGCTCATGGCAACTTCTTTGCCCTCCGAGACGGCACAAATGCACCGTCGGGATGCTCCACGTTGACCTCCACGCTATCGAATCGGATCTCAAAGCTTCCGCGCGCTCCGTGGCCGGTGATCCTTCCGGGCCATGCGATGCCGTCAACAAGGCGGTAGTCGTAGAATGCCAGGGACATCTCCGCCTGATTCCGGTCGTCGAGATAGTCGCAGCGCTGTTCGGTGAGCGTGGCGCCGTCGACGGCGCATTGGACGAGCGCATTTGCATCGGGCAGTTGGCTGATCAGCGCATACGTATCGGGCGTCAATCCGCGGCGGGCTCGCCAAGCGCCCTGCTGCATGAACCCGGGAAGAAACCGCAAAGCGCCGAGGATTTGCTTCCGGGTTAGTTCGGATTCGTCGGGCCCGTGTCGCTCGCCTCCACTGCTGAAGAGGTACGCGCCGTCTTCGTTCAGTGTGAGATCAAATACAGTCCGCGAAAGCTTCCAAGTCCGTAATCGCAATCTGCCAGGCGGCTCTGCAATAACCAGGCCGGTCAACTGCACATCGCCGTCGCCTGACGCCAGCAGGACTCTGCATCGTGCAGAGAAAGACGCTATCTGAGAAGACCGCGCTTCCATTGCCATCAGGACTTCGGCGGGGTTGTCGAAGGCGTAGCGGGGGAGCGAAGACTGGCATCCGGCGCAGGAGACGGCTGTGACGACCGCCCAGAGATAGCGCTCGTAGTGGGTGCGGGTTGATCTGGCACGCGTTTTCACGATTCCGCTCCTGATACGACTTGCCGACGCATGATTTTTCCGGAAGGTGTGCGCGGCAGCGTGTCCACGATTTCGATGATCCGTGGGACTTTGTGAGGGCTGAGCCGGCTTCGCAAGAACGATCGGATCGATTCGATCTTGGGCGGATCCCGGCGGTCCAGCGGAAGAATGAGGGCGCGTACACGGGAGATTGTCTCGCTCACGGGGACGGCGACGACCACACATGCGGCGACGCCCCTGCATTCCGAGAGTACATGCTCGATCTCAAGTGGATTTACCTTGAGCGAACCGACGTTGATCATGAGGTTCGTCCGGCCCGTGATTGTTAGCGCACCCTTCTGGTCGATTTTGCCCAGATCGCCGGTAAGGAAAAACCCGTTGCGAAAGGGAGGCTGCGATTCTCCCACGTAGCTGCAAAGCATAGAGGGAGCATTGATTGCCAGCTCGCCTTCGGAGTTTGGCGGCAGCGGCGATTCCACGGCCTGGCTCGTTGTGTCGACGATGCGAAGTGTAACACCCCGCATTGGTATCCCTACGCTTGTGGGGTCATGTCCCGGTTTATGTGGATCATTGAAGGTGACTGAGCCGACTTCCGAGGATCCGTAGAGTTGCCCGACCCGAATTCCGAGGTTGCGCCGGCATGCGTCGAAAACACTCGATGGCAGGGGCGCCCCCGCCGAGTACGCGCAGCGCAGTCTCGGAAAAGCGATCGAACCGTCGCATCGCGCGGCAAGCAACTCGAACAGCGAAGGTACTGCCGGGAAAACGGTGATGGGAACGGCGCGGAGCTGATCAATGGCGACATGGGGGTCAAACCCCTGGCACAGATGAACCGTGGCCGCCGCCAAAAGAGGAGCGAAGAGACAGTGTTCAACTCCGTAGGAATGACAAATTGGCACCATACCCAGGATGTGGTCACCGCGACGAATTCCGACCGCAATTGCGGTATTTTCCGCAACAGAAAGGAGGGAGGGCCCGGTGCGCCAGACGATCTTGGGATCGCTCACGGTTCCGCTGCTGAGCAGCATCAGGCCGCTGTGCTCGTCAGGTGGAGGGGCGGCTGCGTTCGGCCCGGGGCCAGCCAAGTCGTTCTCGGTGGCGGGCGTTTCGCATTGTATGCGTTTCAAGCCACTGGCTTGCAGTGCCGCGAATGAGGAATCCGTACCCACGATGATTCGCGCACCGGATACCTGCGCCGATCGCCGGAGCTCGTCCGGCGAGATGGTTGGGCTTACCGGAAACGCAATGGCTTCGGCTTGGAGCGCTGCAAGGATCGCGACTGCGCACTCAATGCGGTTAGGCAGACAGACCAGGACGACGTCGCCGGGTTGCGCCTGGGCCTGAATTCGGGCGGCGGCGTGCTGGACGGCGGAAAAGAGCGCCGCGTAGGGGATGGTTCGCCCGCCTTCGCCAACTTCGCGGAACGCGATGGTATCTCCAAAGTTGCGGGCGTGATCGTACAAGCAGTGAAGGAGCGTCGTCGGCATAAGTGTAGGTTTCGTCCGCAGTTCGTTCCCCTGCCGGCCAAGGCGGATTCGTAGCGGGATCCTATGCCCCGACACAGGAGCGCTCAACCGGTTCCGATCCAACTGCAGCATCCGCCAGGAGTGAGAACGGCTCTCGGCGAGCTACAAGGGGAAAAACGCGCTGAATTCTCACCATTTGGGCCAGGAGCCGGATGCGCCATCGGAGGGACCATCGAGGTTTTGGGAAAACGTGGCCTGCCAGGATGGAAATCGCCGCCCGCTGGACTTGCATTGGCCCTTGTCCATGTTGGAACAGCTCTCGAAACGAGTGGTCGTAGAACAGGTTGACGAGGCGTAGGAACGGGGTCGTGGTGTCGTTCATGAAGCGGAGGTACGCCCGCCGTATGGCTTCCGGCGAGCGGGGCGTTGTGCGGTTTCGGGTGGTTTGGTTTTCGGCGCCGGCCAGGAGCTCGTCGACGGAGTCGGCCACATGGAGTGCGGCGTCCATGCCGAAGCAGAGTCCGCTGGAGAACACGGGATCGAGAAAAAAGGCGGCGTCTCCAATCAGGAAGTACCCCGGACCGGCGAACGGGCGGCAATAATAGCTGAAGTCGGAGATGGTGTGCGTCGAGTGTGGGAAAGTGGCTCGCTTCAGGCGACCGCCCACGAGGGGGCATCGATCAATTCCCCAGAACAGCATATCGCAGGCGGGAATGTCAAGGCTCCGAGCGACGTTGGCATCGAGGACCATTCCGACGCTGGTGCGTCGTTCGTCGATATTGATCATCCAGAACCAACCTTCACTGCACATGGCGACGGTGGGGTGGCCTTCGGCGTTTCCCGGAAGGCGCTCGGCGTTCTCGAAGTGACCGAAGTACGCGATCTTGTTGTGATTGGGGATGCGGCGGCGCAGGCCAAGGTGTCGGGCCAGGAATGTCGCTTGGCCGCTTGCGTCGATGAGACATCGGCCGGTTATTGTTTCGCCTCCGGCTTCGATAACGACGTCGTTTTCAGAGAGGCGATGAATGCGTTTGACGGCCGTTGACGACCGGACGATGGCGCCAGCGTCGCGTGCGGACTCCAGCAGCATGTTGTCAAAGGCGGCACGCTCGATGTTGAAGCTCTCGTGGCCGTCGTCGAAGAGAGCGTGATCGAAAGTAAAGCAGCTTGTTTCACGTCCGTGGCCAAAGCCGAATTCGGCGCCGAATTTGCGCACCCGTGGCAGCTTCTCGAGACGTTTGAGCAGGCCCAGCTGCTTCAGAAGGACCAAGCTGCGCGGCAAGAACGATTCGCCCACATGGAAGCGGGGAAAGGCAGCTTTCTCGAGGATAAGTGCGCGCCGACCCATACGCGCGAGCGCAATCCCGGCGGTTGCACCGGCGGGTCCGCCTCCGATGATGATGGCGTCGAATGGTTCCGCGCTACTCATTGTGCCCCATACCGGTTTCCGCTTCGCAAAAGCGCGTGCCGAGTGAGTCACGGCGCCAATGACGCCGTGCCTTCTATTTCCACCACGAGCTCTGCACGGCAGATGTCCGCGCGAACCACCTCAATTTGCTCCGGATCCAGATGATCAAGATGAGGCGAGATCGTGTCCAGGATGACGTCCAGATCCGACGGGCGGCTGTGGTAGATTCGCACGGAATCGAACCGGCGCAATGCCGACGAGACGTCGACTACTCTCCCAACTGTGTCGGATCTGCCCTGCATGCGAAGGGCTTCGCCCAGAACCGCCGCGAGATTTTCAATTGTCTCGAGTGTCTGCCGGCGCGCGTCGAACTCGTGCAGCGACGACTCGCCGCGCACGCTGGAAGTGCCGCCGACAAGGAGCGTTGGTGTTTCGCCGAAGCCTCTGGGCGCGACCATGGCGCGCGCAAAGCACGGAGGAAAGGGGCCATATCGGGAAGAGTACTTGTAAGACGGGATCTGGCGCGGATTCTCCACGGGACGACCGGGGACCGATGTGGCGAGAACGTGTACAACGAGATCGGTGCCCGCAGAGCCAACAGCCGTGGCGGTGGCGATCGAAGACGCAAAGCTCGAACCACCGTTGTACCAATTGCTGTAGACTGCATGCCGGCCTGCGTTAAAAACGAGATAGCGATCCATTTCCTCTGATAGAGCATCGTGAATTCCAGGCAGGGCGTTCCAGAACCTTATGGGGTACCACATGCGCCGACCATGACGTAGAACGTCGTGCATCGCTTTGTAGGCTTCAACTGCCGCACGCTGGAATGCCAACGCGGGAAGGGACCGGGAGTTGAGCACGCGAGCCTTGGCAAGGAGCGATTGACCGTCCGTCTGCATGCTCACTTCCAGTCTCAAGTCGATTTCGGCAACTACGCCGCGGCCCATGGAGGCCGAATTGGACAGCGGTCCGAATCGGTCCAGAACCCACGTGGGTAAGGCTTCGACATCCGCACGGTGGACGTCGGATCGTATGAGGTTGGCTCGGGAAACCGCAGACATTCGCTTGGAATCGTAGTCGATTGGCGGCAGATTCGTAAGTGTCCGTTGTTCGCTAGGCAGAGCCTGCGCCCAGCGAGATGGTAACGCCGGAGGCGCCCGCCTCGTAGCCCGTGCAAATGGCGCCCACGACGGCGTTTGGGGTAATCAATAGCGGCTCTGTCGGACGGCCGACAGCGGACCAGGAGAGTGAGGGCAATCGCCGGGCAAGCATGGCCACCGCCAGGGCCGCGAGCGGACCCACGCTAAACATCTCGGGCATAAGGCCATACAGTCCTGCCAGGCGCGGCTGTCGCGGCAAGGTCCGCAAGTTTGCGCGATCGATGGCCGCGCGCTCCAGGCGATCGATCTGGGTGGTGTTTGCGGAGGTGGCAAGAAAATCAACTGGAAGGAGACGCTCGATAAGTGCTTGCAGTCGGGAGACTCCCTCGAATACCGAGCAGCCGGGCCAGCTGGCGCTGGCGGCTTTCCGGACGGTGCCGCGGATCGTGGCATCTCTGGCGACGGCACTTGCACGGCATTCGACGACAAAAGCCACGGCGCCGCCGGACATTGCGGGGACACCAGATTGGGAACGAGCCGGACGGTTGTTGGGCAAAGTCGGTTCAAACCACGGGCGGTAAGCCTTCTCGACAATGGGTGTTGACTCCTCCGCGGCCACTACGATCGCACGACCCCACTGTCTGGTTCGGATGCGGTGCACGGCCATGGCCAGCGCGTTGAGACCGGCCGTGCGAGAACCGATGATCGTCTGGCAGAATCCCTTCAGACCTAAGGCGGTGCTGAGATGAGCGCTGGCCACGTTGGGGACGCCTTCCGCAAACAGCGTAGGGTTTGCGGCGTCAACTCCGTCGGCGATGAGTTGCTGATAGTACGATTTGCAAAACTCAGCTGGGCCGTGCGTCGTGCCCACAACGGCGGCGCACTCCTCACACCAAGAATCGGCCTGCTCGATGCCTGCGTCCCGCAGCCCTTCTGCCGTCGCCGCAAGGCAGAGCTTGGCATATTTACTCATTCGCCGTGTCCGACGCGCTTCGATGAGTTGCTCAAACGACTGTGGGATGGTCCGTGAGATCCCGAGTTCGTGTGATCTCCGGTTGGCCAACTCGATCAGCTCGTCGTTGCCGACGGCGCCCGGAAGCACGGCGCCGATGCCGGTGATGACCGCGTCGAAATTTCCATCGATTCCGCTGCCGACCGGCTTGGGCGCGGCGGCTGGAGAGTCCGCGGGCAAGCTAAGCACCACGCTGGCATTGGCGCCTCCGAACCCTAGTGACAATGTTTGTACGCGGCGCAGCGTTCGGCGAAGTGGCTTTCCGCCGACGACATGCAATCCTTGAAGGAGTTTGCCTTCCGCCGTTCCGGCTGCGGCGGGGGGGATGAGCCCGTCGCGCATGGCCAGGGTAGCGATAATGACGTCAACAGCCCCGGACGCGCCCAGTGTATGACCCAAGTGGCTTTTCAAGCCGACCACGGGCATCCCGCCAAGATGTTCACCGAAAACCTCCCGAAGGGCAGCGTGCTCGGATCGGTCGTTGTCCGGCGTGGCTGTTGCGTGGGCGATGAACAGATCAATTTCACGAGGTCGAAGGCAGGCATTGTGGAGGGCGGTGCGGAGGGCGCTTACCGCTCCTGCCCCCTCGGGATGAGGCTTTGAAAGATGATGTGCATCGCATGATTCGCCGAAACCGCTGATCTCAGCCAAGGACGTTGCGCCGCGCGAGGCGGCCCGCTCGGCCCGTTCAAGCACGATCACAGCGTAGCCCTCTCCGACCTTCATGCCGTCGCGCGTCGTCGCGAAGGGACGCAGGGTCGTGGGACTCACCAGACGCATGGCGTTGAACCCGGCATAGGCGTATTCGCTGATGGGATCGTAACCGCCGGCAATGACGATATCGGCCTCGCCCGCCGCCAATAAAGTGCGACCCAGGAGAATGCTCGCTAAGCCGGATGAACAGGCTGAGCAGTTCGTCAGCATGGGGCCGCCAGGCTGCCATGGGCTGAGAGACTGGGACAGCGTTGAGCCGGCCAAGAATCTCTGCAGGAGACGAATATCGCCCGTCCTGAGATAAGCACCGCCGTTACGCATCCCATGGAGCGTCGTACCCAGGATGACGGCGCAGCGATGGGCAGCCACCGGACACGAGGTGGCCAATCCTGCCTGCCCCAGTGCTTCCTGAGCAGCTCGTCGAAGGCATCGGACTTCTCGTGGCGAGGGAGACTGGGTCTCATCGCCGTCTTCATCCGGGACTTGCCCGCCACCCTTATCAGGAGTGAGGCGGGATTCGACGGCAGTCAGGGCGCCAATGCCGCATCGCCCAAGCAGCACGTTTCGCCATGTGGATTCACAATCAAGACCCAGGCTTGTGACCAGTCCGGTTCCAGTGATGACTATCTTCGGGTAGTTCACGTTGTCTGGCATGAGATGGGATCACGGAGGTTTCAGAGACGTACCCGCTTCGTCTCGACGGTCTTCGCACCACGCCTTCTCAAAGATAGCCCATTGTTCCGGATGTGCCAGGACTTGGCGCTCGATCGAATTTGCGAGGCGCTGCATGGCAGGGTGCCGGCCGTCCACGGCCCGGCGATCGGGATTAACGTAAATGGGCTCGTCAATGATCACGCGGCAACGCTTGATATTGGTGCGAATGCAAAAGACGGGGACGAGCGGAGCGCCCGTGAGCATCGCGAGTTTTAGCGGGCCCGTGGGCATCAGCATGTGTCCTGAATGAAAGGCCACGGGTACACCGCGCTGCTGCGGCATGACCCGGTCACCCTGGATGAGTACGACTTCGTTGGCCAGCAGAGCATCGCGAAGCGCGCCCCAAATCGCCCAACCGCGGTCAATGGGCGATTCCGAAATGCCGAGCAGAGCTCGGAGCCGCGATCGGAGTTGCTCGAAACTTGCTCGCTCGTCGCGTTGGAACACGACGTGGATACGCTCGTTTCTCGACATCAACGCCGCTGCACCCACTTCGAATGGTCCCAAGTGGGCGGTAACTACGATGGCACCTCGTCTGGCTGAACGGGCAGCCAAGTAGTGTTCCTTTCCCTCTACTTCCTCGACCCAAGACCGCAACGCTTCCCTGTTGGAACGCACAGCGCAGCCGAGCTCGTAGATGCTGGTGTAGGCGCTTCGGATGATGTTGCGGCGAAGCGATTCGACTTCGCGTTCGGATGCGTTGGGCCCGAGCAGCCGGCGAGCATTGGCCGCGGGACCGTCCTGCAACGCCTTGGAGAATCGAAAGGCGAAGAAGAGGAAGAACGGGCGCGTCAGGAGGACGGCCGGAGGGAAGCGCCCGGTCCACCAGTACATGAATTCCCGCCAGAAATTCGCGGAGCGCGTGCGAATCCAACCGCCGCGAAGAGGGCTTGTGCCGCCCATAGCGAGCGGCATGGTTTGGTTGGAATCATCCGTCACGGGGGATTCGATCCGGGGGGCGTTTTTTTGGAGCCGCCGGGGTCAGCTTCCGAGGATTGCGCGAACGGGTGAACAATCTTCGTTCCCGGCGGTGCGCCTCGGGCGACCTCTCCCGGCCCGATGCCGACGTTCGTGCGGACATTTACAAATTTGATCACGGTGCGATCGCCGTCCGGATCGGTGATTTCCACTCGACGAACCAAGGCGAGTTCTCGGTCAAGTGCTACGAGAATTTCGCTCACGTACTCCGCCAGCGATTCGTCTTTGGGTCTCATGCGCAGCAAGAGTTCGGTGGGATCGGTTTTGGAGCCGGCGGCTGATTCTAGATCGAAAAACCGACGGATCACTTCCAGTCGCGGAATCGGCGACATGACGAGGGGGCGGAGTCTCTGATCGACAGCGTAGACCTCCATCGTCTTACGCTGCGGGAAATAAATGGCGATGGACTCATCATCCGTAAAGAGTGTGCTCTCGTGCGGCGATCGAGTGTCCCACCGGCTGCGGGTACCACGAACACGGATCACCCCGCTGGAAACCATGGGTTTCCGGAGCATGGCTGTGTATTTCTGCTCGACGAAGTCGGCGACCAAGTCGTTGTAGGCGAGGGCGCGTTCATTGAGTCGGGACAGCGACTCATCTAGCGAGTCGGCGAGAGAATCGGCGTGCGCAGGTGAGCAAAACAGGACGATTCCAATAGCAAATTGCAGGGCTTGCCACGCCGGCGTAATCCGAAATGCATGCAAATCATGGCTCAACCTGTCGAACTCCGGTTTGGAACCGACAGCGCAAGGGAGCCCCGAGCCGCGACGGCGTCTCCAACTTTGGCGGTCACGGCAAACTGCCACAATGTGCCCAATTCCCGATTTAGCCGGACGGAAAGAACGATGCTGGCCGGAGGTTCGACGGACTGGTCGAATCGAAGATCGATGTGGGCGAGCTTTCCGTGCAGCTGGTTGCTCATGCGGTCCGCGGTTTGGTGCACTCGTTTCACAACCACGAGCCCGGCGAGTTGTGCTAGCGCCTCGCCGATGAGGACACCGGGGACGGTCGGCATTCCCGGGAAGTGCCCGGCGAGAAAGGGCTCACTGCCGTCGACGCGCCATTCTGCCCTCCCAAAACTTGCGTCATCCAGGTCGAGCTGGCCGGTAATAAAACAGAAGGGGGGGCGATGTGGGAGAAGGTCGAGGATTTCCGGTGCAGAATTGCTCATTGCGCCTTTCATGCGTTCGGTTGCTGCCTGGATTGTTCCATGACAAAATCACTGAGCGTCTCAACGGATGTGAATACCGCAGGGTCAACCGCGTTGTCGTGGACCTTTACGCCAAGCTCGCGCTCGATGCTCTGCAGGAGCAAGAGAGCGTCCAGAGAATCGAGGTCCAAATCCCCTCCGAAGAGCTTCGTATCAGGTGCGAGTTCAAATTCTGCTCCAACTCGTAGATCCCGCCGGATGATGCCGACGAGTCGCCGAGTCAACTCGTTGTTTGAAGGCGTCCCGGCTTGCAACTTTTTTCCCTTCACCACACAGATAGACCAACCTCCGAGCGTTGGCGAAAAGAGTGTCCTCACGTCCGCCATGGATGTCAAGAAGGTGCGGCCGGGAGGCGACAAGTCCTGCATGCATCTTAAGCTTCGACCGGCGGGAATCGGAAAGTACAATGCGTGCGGGTGCCTGCCGAGGGCGAGCCTGGCGATCGCCGAACGACCGCGGCTCCATGGCAGCGCGCGTGTTGAAGCGCATTGCCTCTGAGGGACCGGAAAGCGCTCCTTCGCCCGCAGCACTTCATTGGCGTCTCGCGTTCGGTTAACGCAGGTGCCCTTTCGGTGCTATCGCAGAGGCACCAGGGCTCTTGTTTAGTCGCCCGGTTGAAGGTGATGAAAGTGACAAATTGGCGCGCTGTATTTCTGTTGGCAGGCAAAGACCTGCGTTTGCTCCTGCGCGACAGAACCGGCCTGTTTGTCACATTCGTTTTTCCGTTCGCCTATTGCATTTTTTTCGGCATCATCCTTGCCAATCGCACGACCATCAGCGGTTCCATCCCGATTGCTGTAGTTGATGAGGACAACACTGAGTGGTCGACTACTTTCGTGCATCACCTGCAACGGACGCGAACACTCGACGTCATCCGAGCAGAGATTTCGGAGGCGCGGACTCTGGTACGGACTGGCAAAGTGGTCCTTAATGTCCTCATTCCTGTAGGATTCGCGGAAGCTTGCGCGCGTTATCCTGCCGGACAAGCGCCGCGTCTTGAGGTAGACGTGAACGGCACGCAGCAACTGGAAGCGGCCTACGTAAGGGGCGAGCTCGCACGGCACGTATTGGAGATCATCGCCACGCGGTCTGCCGCGGGTGAGCCGCGTCAAGGCCCGTGCGAGTCACCGGGGGAGGCCTCGGTCGGTGTCGTCATCGACGTTGCGGGTGATTCGAACAGCAGGAGCGCGCCGGAGAACGGATTTGCAGTGTCATTTCCGCAGGGCATCGTTTGGGGCGTGATGGGATGCTGTGCAACCTTTGTCACCTCGCTTGTTATTGAGCGACACAGTGGGCTTGTGGCTCGCTTGCGCATGGCGCCGATCGGTCGCGTGCATATTCTTGGAGGCAAGGCGCTGGCGTGTCTTGCGAGTACAATGACGGTTGCCGTGGCCGCACTTGCGATAGGATATCTGGCCTTCGGCGTAACACCGGAGTGTTTCTGGCACGTTGCGGTGTCGCTCATACTGATCGCCGCTGCGTTTGTGGGCATTATGATGTTTCTTTCCGTGTTGGGACGGAGCGTGCGGTCAACCTCCGGCATCAGTTGGGGTGTTCTATTAGCGATGGCGATGCTGGGAGGCGGCATGGTGCCGTACTTCTTGATGCCGACATGGATGCAGCAGCTCAGCGTGATTAGCCCGGTCAAGTGGTCGATTCTGGCGCTTGAGGGCGCGATTTGGCGGGGCTACACGACGGCTGACATGCTGCTGCCATGGAGTGTTCTGGGCGGGATTGGTCTGCTCTTTTTTGCGATCGGCGCTCGGTGCTTTGCGGTGTCGAATGAGGGTTAGCGGCGAATGGATCAATGCTTGCACGGCCACCCTGGTAGCGACGGCTCAGAATTCCGGCCGATCGTAGTTGCACCCACATACAACCACGTTGGTTCGCTGGTGGGCATTCTCGGTCGCATCGAGACGCTTGGTTTGCCCATCCTCGTGGTTGATGACGGTTCGACTGACGAAACGGCTGACGTCCTGGCGGCCTGGCGCAGACTCCCGCGAACTGTGGAAGTCACCGTACTGACACATGATCGGAATCGCGGAAAAGCATCTGCGCTGTTGACCGGTTTTTCCACAGCGGCGCGGCTCGGCTATACGCATGCGGCTACTATCGACACCGACGGCCAGCTCCAGCCCGAGGACTTGCCGCGACTCCTGCAGGCCGCCGCCGCAACGCCGGATGCACTCGTGCTCGGCAGCAGGAGTGTACATACACCGGGTCTACCGAAGGCGAATCTGGTTGGCTGGTACACATCCGGGTTGGGACTCTGGCTGGAAACAGGTTTGGCCATTCGTGACAGTCAGTGCGGCCTTCGTGTTTATCCGCTCCGCCTGACTGCAACGGTGCGGTGTTGGACGCGCCAGTTCGGTTGGGAAACGGAACTCATCGCGCGTGCCGTGTGGGCGGGATTTCCGATTGCCGAGGTACCCGCAGCATGTCATTACGCCTCGGACGGCGGTCACGTGTCTCACTTGAAGCCGTGGCGTGAGGGATTCAAGGGATTTTTCATGCACTGGGGGCTTGCGATTCGCCGGCTTGTGCCGTGGCCCACACCTGCCGTTGGAAGCTGCCGAACAGGCGATCGACCTGGCGTCTCCTGTACAACTTCCCGGTGTGCACCAACCGGACTCCGTGCGCTACGGCACTGGCTTAGCCCGTTGACGATTCCTCGCCAGGTGAGATCCAGCCGGCTCGAGCAATTGATTGCAACCGCATCCTTTTCCCACGGCGTGTTCTTCGCCTGCCTTCCGCTGGGGATCGGGGCCTTCCCGGCCGCTGCCTATGGATCGTGGCGTTTGCGACACAACTTATGGGCCGCCTTGCTCGGAGCGACACTTTGTCTACCCCCCGTCGGACCTGCAATCGCCAAGCTATCGATTGCGTTCGGACATATTCTATTGGGATTCGCATGGCCCGACTTTACCTTGATTTCCCCTGGTGAGCAGCCCATTCATGTGGTCTTGCGCAGTTATTATCTTACTTGGCCTTTGGGAAGCTTGGTTGCAGGTACACTCCTGCATTGGTTGACGATCCTCGTTCTCTTGCTTCTGTTCCGGCGATTCCAGGTAGAGCGTCGATAGAAGACGTTTGTCCTCGTGATATGGCCCAGATCGCCAGAGACATTGCCGTCCCAGCGACGGGCAGGCCACAAGAGGCGATCGGGCCCAATTGCCACCCCCGCAAGCAGTCGCCGAGCGTGTTCTTTCTCCCGGTTTTCGGCCTACGGGGTGAATGTTGCGAAGCTCGTAATTCAGGCGAAACCGGTCGTTCTGCAGCCTTTGTTTCGTCTGGGAGCAGCAGCTCGACGACCTTTATGGTAATGGTCCCGTGAACGCCAGCTGGAACAGCAAGTAGTCAAAGATATCAACGTCTCCGTCTTCGTCCAGATCCGGGCTTGCCAACCCGCCGAGTACTACCGTCTTGTAGTCTTCCGCAACGTGACCCGCGGTACCGCAGTCCAGCCAAGACTCATCCGAGGCTCGAAGTCGGAACGTGTACACACAATCCGGTAATCCGGTAGTATCCCATGTGAACAAGAGGCCGTTGGCGTTTGTTGTCGTCGGGCCCGCGCACGTGTGCCAGTCATCATACGGCCCACCAATAACGGCCAACGTCCAGGAATCGAGGTTCGTGTCTGAGGCTTCTCCGTAGATCGCTATCTCCGTACTAGGTGCGAAGACGCCGCAATTCTCCGGTGCGTCGAGACGGGCGACGGGAGGCGCGTTATCGACGATGACCTTGATGACAGCGTCGGCCGTATTGCCGCATTCAGTCTCTCCGATAACACGTAGTTCATAGGCCTCGTCGACAAGATTCAGCGCGATCGTGTCCCAGGAGGCCAATCGACCGTTGACTACGGGAGAAGAGTAGACCGAGACAAGTGGATCGACCTGCTGCCAGGCCACATCGCCAGAGAGGCGGTAACTGACCGTGTACTGAGCGAAGCATGATTGTGCCCAAGCCGTACCGTCAAGACAAACCGTACCGCCGTACACGCCGGCGTGTTCGGGAGCGTCCAATTGCAGGGTGTCGAAGGCAGTGGGCTTGTAAACAAACGTCGAGTCGCTGTTCGTCAGACCACACTCGTTCTCCGCAACGACGCGGATGTAGTAATAGTCCTGCGGCATGCCGGTTGCGTTCCAGGTGTACAACAATCCCGAGCGCGCCCCGATCCCGGTGTCCACTTCAATCCAATCCGTTGTTCCTTGACGGCGAATCTGAAGCCGGTCGCGCCCATACGTCCCGTCGGGGTCGTCGACAGAGCCCGTAATCTCAACCGAATCGCACGAACACGCGAGCGTGTCGGGCGAATCGATACTCACCGTCGGCGGAGTAGTGTCCCCGCAGGCCGGGCCCGAAGCAGCGGGGCGATCAAAATAGGGTGTCCGAAAGTCCGGATCGAGGCTGAGGTATATTGCGCCGTGGCTGAACAGTTCGCCGGACAAAGGTGGGAGGTACGATATCGTCGTCTCACTCCCCGTGTACACATCATAGTCGCTGAGAATCACCGGGTCGCTCCAGGCGCCGGGAGCGAATCCGGGACGTGTACGATAGTACATCGGATCGAATTCGCCGGCCTCGGCCTGGTAGATGATTGCCAGGCCATCGCCGTTACGGGCGTCAATATCGGGTTCAAAGTAGCCGAACACGCTGGAGCCATCCGGAACCGCAATTGAACCGGAACTCCATGTCAAGCCGCAGTTGTAGCTGATCCGGTACCGAATACCGGTGCCGTAGGTATATGGATATTCGAAGGCGCAGATGGTCGCGTTTTCGTATGCTGAAACAGCCGTGCGCCGGGAGCTGCCGGACCCGGTTTCGACCGTCCAATCGGTCCAATTGGAATCGCTGCGTCCCAATACATGAATGTTTCCGTCGTTGCCCGCGTAGGAGAGGAAGAGGTATTGGCCGCAGCCGCCGCGATGGTTGTCCCAAGTCATGTCGAGCCCGAATTCAGGGTTACTGGCGGGGGGTGATTGCTCTTCGAAGGTGGTGCCGTCGCTTGCGACGTCGTAGGCGTAGCGGAGCACGTCGTTGCTCTGAATGGCTGCATAGAAGACCCGGTTGTCGAAATCGTCCGCATTAGAGGCGAGCGCCACCTCCTCAATCGTGTTCGCGCCCGCATCGAATACAACGTGGAAACCGAATGCGCCGTCGATGCCACCGGTGCTCACCAGACATCGCCGGATGCGCGCTTCGTCGGTGGCGTTACCGGCGACATAGGCGACATACACGTAGTCGTCCGCCACAGCGCAATCTACGTCAATGATTCCGGTGGAGCTTGAGAAAGTGTACGTCTCGGACCAGGTGACGCCCGAGTCGTCGGACAAATTCACGGTCCAGGCGCTCGTGCCCGTAGTGGATCCCCAGCGAATCACGGCAAAAAGATGGCCGTTCTGGGCGTCGAAGTCGAGACTCATCGTTTGAGCTTCCGTGCGCGTCCCGCCGATACGGTTGTCCAGAAGCTTGTCCGATGTAGCCAGCGGCACTTTCCACGCGATTCCCAACCCAAGCGATGCTCCGGATCTCTCCAAGATTCGCAATTGAAGGATCGCAAGTTCTTGGTCTCCGCCGTTCCAACGGGCAGCGATACTCGCGGCCGCTTCGTGGTCTGCCCTGGTTGCCGTGCCGGCCAACTCCAGTTCGATTGCCGCATTGTCTCGCTGCTCGTGGCTCAGGTTCGCCAACTGCTCCCACAGCGCAACCCGTGTGTCAGCGGGCTCTTCATCAGTGGCCGTATCGCGCACGTCGACAAGGCCGTGGCTTGGACCATCGGCAACGTCTGTTGGAATGAACGCATCATCCCATTCCATTGGCGCGACCGCCGTCTTCGCTTCGGCCCCTGATTCGTTCACTTGACAAAGCGCCTCATGATCTGATCCCGAAACCAGCATGATCAGAACGACGGTGCAGGCACAGCATTTTCCCCGCGAAATGACGGTCGACACGAGAGTTGCTCCTTTCGCACTCGCTCCGACAGACCGCAAGGCAGCCTGCCCAGACTTCAAGCAGAATTAGAATATCGGGTGACCGCTTCCGACCACAAGCGCAATCGAAAGTTCATGAGTGAATCGTCGTTCCAGCGGCGTTGGTCCGAGTTTTATCGGGAGCTACAGCGACAACGTGGCGCGGCGCCAGGGTCTCCGCGGCCGGCGCCCTCACGAAGGATGGCCTTGTCGATCCCGGCCTCGGCCAGCAGCCGCTTGGCCTGGTCGGTCTTCATCCCTCCGTACTCCTTCCGCCACCGGTAGTACGTGAACCCCGTCACGCCGATGTGCTTGCACGCCTGGGCCACCGTCCAACCCTCGGCAATCAGCACGTCGGCCTCACGAAGCTTGCTGACGATCTCTTCCGGCTTGAGCCGTCTCTGACTCATGACCATTTCTCCTTCCTCCCCCGCCGAAGTGTAACGCGGCGGGTGGACTAGATTGAGGGCGAAGGGTCAGCCTGCATTCCGTCATCTTTCGATGCCGGCGACGTTTTTTTGTACGAAGCAGGTCAATTCATCGAAGGGCGTTCGCCTTCTTGTCGAACCCACCGGATGGATCGGAGACGTGCCAGGCGTCGTATAGGTCTATCAGTTGATGCTTGGAGGCTTGATCACCGGAGTCTGTTTTCTCGATCCCGCTCCCCGAGTCTGCGTATCGCGCGAGCAGGAGGGACTCCGCTTCCTCGAATCGCTTTCCCGCGATGAGGTACCTGACCAGACTCGCTTCGAAATCCGAACGATCAGCGGACGGTCCCGGAGGCAGAATCGCGATTGCACGCTTGATTGTCTCGATCGCTGTGGTGGAATCACCGGTCATGTGCTGGGCGAGGGCCAGCGTATCGAGGATGCCGGCATTGCCGGCCTGCGAACCTTCGACCGCGAGTTGCGCGTAATATAGCGCCGTCTCAGGATCGCGCAGATCCTCAACAGGGCTTGTAAGAAGTTCCCAGGCGTATGCGTTGGCTGCGAAGGGTGAGGCATCTGGCAACGTGGCTTGGCTGCGCAAGTCGGCCATCACTTCGGCGACAAGCGGTCTGGCCTTGTCCCAATCGCCCAGTCCCTTGTAGACGCCGAGCAGCAGCTGTTTCGCACGCTTGGTCCGCGGATGATCTTCTCCCCACTGCCGTCGGCAGATATCCAGGAGTCTGACGAGCAGCGGCTCTGCCTCGCTCGGTCGACCTGTGTAGTTGTAGAGGAGCACGGCGAGGTTAGTCATGGAAAGCTGGGTGAGCGGATCATTGTCACCGAGCTGCATCCGCCGCCTGTCGAGGACATGCGTGTATAGTCGCTCCGCTTCATCGAATTGGCCAAGCGATTGATGAATGACGGCCAAAGAGTTCATCGTGTTGAGCGTATCGGGGTGTTCGTCGCCCAGCACGTCAAGCTGCAAGTCGAGTGTCTGCCGCATAAGTACGCGGGCTTCTTCCGTGCGACCCGTCTGGCGCCAGAGGATGGCCAGATTCGCTTGAGAGGCCAGCGTGCGCGGATGCTCTTCGCCCAAAATACGTCGGCGCAGTTCAACAGCCGTTGCGTAGAGGGCTTCTGCTTCGTCGTAGCGCTGCAGATTGAAGTACAGCACCGCGAGGTTGTTCATGGACACCAGCGTGTCCGGGTGCTCGTCGCCGTAAAGGCGGCGACGGGCCGCCAGGGCTGCTTCATACAAGGGCTCGGCCCTCTCGTACTTGCCCCAATTCTCGTACATGGCCGCAAGATTGTTCGTGACCAGGAGCGTGTCCGGGTGGTCATCTCCGAGAAGTTTGCGGCGAATGTCCATCGTCCTGATGTAAAGCGACTCCGCCTCTCCGAAACGCCTTTGATCCGCGTACTGATTTGCCAGATTGTTCATCGATACCAGCGTGTCCGTGTGGTCCTCGCCGAGATGGTCCACACGAATGCGCCAGACGGTTTCGAGCAACGGGCCAGCGTCACTGATTCGCCCTTGCAGCCTGTAGAGTATGGCCAGGTTATTCATGGCGATAAGTGTTCTCGTATGCGTTTCTCCGAGTCGGCTGCGGGCCACCTCCAAGGCGCGCCGGAGTTGGATCTCTGCCTCTTCGTACAGACCGAGTTTCTTATACGTGTTACCCAGCGTCGTGCGCAATTCACCTTCGATTGCAGGATCGTTTACAAACTTGCCCTCCATGTTCTTGGCGGCGGCATCGAGCACGTCCCGCATACGCACGTCCTTTCCCAGGCGCTCGGGAGAGACGGCGGCCAAGAGATCCTCATTGAGAAAACGGTTGATGGACTGTGTCAACTCCATCTGCCGAGTAGCCTGTTCACGCTGTCGGTCGGCGATGCGCTCTGCCGCTCTGGCTCGATCGCGCTCGCCAGCGAGCCTCGTTGCCAGGAACGAGACGCTGACGACCCCTGAGAGCAACGCTACAAAGGTCGCGCCCACGCCGATGACGAGAACCTTGTTGCGACACGCAAACTTACGCAACTGATAGGCGGCCGTGGGACGGCGCGCTGCAATGGGTTCGTCGGCGAGGAAACGACGGATGTCGCTGGCAAGATCATGAGCCGACTGGTACCGCCGCTCCTTGTCCTTTTCCAGTGCTTTGGAGACGATCGTAGTGAGATCGCCACGATAGCGCCGATCAAGGGCAGTAAGCGAGGTGGGCTCCTCATCGGTGATAATCCTCGCCGCCTGGGGTACAGAGACAGCGGACACGTCGTGCGGCAGCCGTCCGGCGAGCATTTCGTATAAGATGACGCCCAGGGCATAGATGTCGGACCGTGTGTCGAGGAACCGTGCGTCCCCCGCGATCTGCTCCGGGCTCATGTAGGCAATGGTTCCGATCAGTTTCCCCGGATCGGTCTGCAACGTCGTCGTACGGACGTCCGCGTCGGTGGCGCGCGCCACACCGAAATCGAGGATCTTCGGCTGGCCGGCGCGGTCCACCAGAATATTCGCGGGCTTTAAGTCTCTGTGAATCACGCCCTTCTGGTGCGCGTGATGCACCGCATCACAGATCATGGCGTGAATGGCCAGGCGCTCGGAGGTTTCCATCGCCCCGGCTCGGACATGCGACAGCAACGGTTCACCGTCGATCAATTCCATCGCAAAGTACGGCTGTATGCCGTGGCCGGTGTCCGCCGTGCCGGCCTCGTAGATCTGTGCGATTCCCGGATGCTGCAACCATCCCAAGACATGACTTTCTTGCGAAAACCGCTTTAACAACTCCTGCGATTCGGCACCCGGCTTGATGATCTTGAGGGCGACCGTCCGACGCGGACGATCTTGCTCGGCTCGGTACACGATTCCCATCCCTCCCTCACCCAACACACCGACGATTCGATAACGGCCGATGTGTTGTGGCGTGGCCCGAGAGGTATTCGACTGATTGAGGGCAGCGGAATCTGTTTCCGGATTCGTCCTGTCGGGTTCGGCGGGCTCCAGTTTCTCGCGAAGACTTACCCCAGCCGCAGCCGCAATGATCGGCGTCCGCAGGAAGCTCTCGTCGGTCTTGTCGAACGCAAGAAGTGACTCGACCTCTCGGAGCAAGTCGCTGTCATTCTCGCATGCGCGGCGAAGAAACTCCGCGCGCTCGTCGGCAGTTATTTGGCATGCGGCAAGGAAAAGTTCGCGCGTCCTGTCTGACTTATCAGACGCCATGCCTCAAGCCTCCCCGGAAAGTGCTTGAGCCAGCCACGCGCGGGCATAGCGCCAGTCGTCGGCGACGGTACGCACGGCTACACCCATGTATTCGGCTACTTCCTCGCGGGTAAGACCGCCGAAGAAGCGCAGCTCAACGACCTTCGCAGCGCGTTCATTGCGGAGACCCAACTCCGTGAGTGCCTCATCCAGCGCCACGAGGTCGATGTTTGATCGCTCTGCATGAGCCAGGTGCTCGTTCAATTCAGCGCGCTGGCGGTCACCGCCGCGCTTTAGGCGATTGTGGCCGCGCGCGTGATCAACGAGGATCCGACGAATGGACTGCGCCGCGACCCCGAAAAAGTGGGTCCGATTCTCCCAGTTCACCTGATCCTGTTTGATCAGCCGAAGGTAAGCCTCATGAACCAGCGCAGTGGCCTGCAAGGTGTGATCTTTGCGTTCCCGGCGGAGGTGGTATGCGGCGAGTCGCCGGAGCTCGTCGTAGACCAGCGGCATGAGCCGACCGACAGCGTCGTCGTCGCCCGCGCTTGCCTGTTGCAGCAGCCTCGTGATTTCAGTTGGACTTGACGAACGCGCGGGATCCAAGGGTATCTCGCCAAATATTCTGCCCGTTCCTCCGCGCATTGTCGCGTAATTCAGTGCCTGAAACAAGCATTTTCGGGCATTCCAGGTTCTACATGAAACGGGGAGGTTGTCTGCGGGCAACGGAGAACCACTTATGAGGCAAAACAAACTTCTTCTGTGCGTAACGGGAGCCCTCTTCGCGGGATGGGGCGCTGTTCACGACGGACATGCCCGGCAGTTTCAACTGGCGTGGTCCACGCTGGACGGGGGAGGCGTCGCCACGGCGTCGGGCGGTGGGCTCACGGTCTCCGGAACCATCGGGCAATTCGACGCCGGGGGGCCGCTGTGCCGGGATCGATTCGAGCTAACCGGCGGTTTCTGGTTCGTCCCTGGTCCGGGCGACTGCAATGCCGACGGCGTGCTGAACCTCGGGGATTGTCGAACGCTCTCCGACTGTGTCACCGGCCCCGCGCAATCAATGAGCTCGAATTGCGTATGTCTTGATTTGGACAACGACCGGGACGTGGACTTGAGAGACTTCGCGGCGATGCAAGGTGCTTTTCAAGAGTGAGATCCAGCTTGCGGCTAGCGTCCCGTGGGTAGCCTTGTATTGAACAGAACACGGCTCACGGCCACGGACAATAAAGGCCAGCAAACACGAAAGGAGAAGCCGGCTGATGGATTCCGGATCACGAAAGAACGGTTGGGCATGGCCTGCGTTATTGGCAGCCGTGTTGTCAGCAACGCCGGTTGCGGCGATGCCCCTTACCTATCAAGGACAACTCAAGTTTGATGGCGCGCCGTATAACGGCGCAGCAGATTTCACAGTCGGTCTATGGGACGACGGCACCAACGGACGTTTGCTGGACTCCGTGTCGCTCACCGGTATCACCGTCATGAACGGGCTGTTTACCCTTGAACTGGATTTCTCGGGATCCGATCTGTTTGATGGAAGCGCTCGCTGGTTGGAAATAACCGTTGACGCAAGCGTGGGGCGAGCCACGTTGCAGCCTCGTCAACAGATTACCGCAGCGCCCTACGCCGTCTATGCGTTCGACGCTCCCGGAGGCGCCGGCCTGTCCTGCTGGGATCACGACGGTGACGGTATCTGCGACGCAGGAGTGGAGGACGCCAATGGCGACGGTGTATGCGACGCGTTCGACTGCCGGGGTCCTGAAGGTCCGCAGGGCACACCAGGTGCCGACGGTGATGACGGTCTCTCCTGCTGGGATGCCAATCAAAACGGTCGCTGCGACGTCGATACGGAGGACGTTGACGGCGACCGGATTTGCACTGTCGCCGATTGCAGCAACAACACCGGTTTCTGGCTTCCGGGGAGCCGGGGTGACATTTACTACGCCGGGGGAGACGTGGGCATTGGTACGGCGAGTCCGAGCGCCGCGCTGCACGTTGTAGGAACGGCACGCGTTGACGGCACGAGCCGGGTTGACGGATTTCAACTCGGATCGTCCGCCACAGCCGGTCATGTGCTCACCGCTGACGCCAGCGGTGTGGGCACGTGGCAAGCGCTTCCGGCGACGACAGCATCACCCTGGCAGTCGAGCGATTCGAATGTGTACTACAACGACGGAAATGTAGGAATCGGAACATCCACTCCGTCGCATCAACTGACGATCGACGGGCCGGGGCAGGACAAGCTGAAACTCTACAAATCCACCAGTACGAATGGTTATGGATCCAAAATCAACTTTGGCGACGCCAACTATTGCTACATTCAGGAAGATCAGGACAACGCGCTGCTGATTCACACCGTTGGGCGCGTCAATTTCGATTCCGGCTACGTCGGTCTCGGTGTCGCCAACCCGGATTCGAGACTGCACGTCAATGGGAAGACGCATACGACCCAGCTCCAGGTAGGCAACTCTGCAACCGCCGGGCACGTGCTGACCGCTGACAGCCTGGGAAACGCAACCTGGCAGGCTCCGGTCGGCGGTGGGGGCGATTTCACCCTGCCTGTGGACGAAACCGTGGACGTCGACGGGGCCGCAGCGTTCAAGATTACGAACACCGGCGGCCCTGCGGGGACGTCGGCCATCAGCGCGGTGATCAACAACGCGACGTCCAGTGATGCGACAGCTGGATCTTTCCGGGCGTCCGGCTCCGGCGTCGCCATTTCCGCGGTATCCGATGGGGGGTACGCAATCTACGCGTCCGGTGACGGAACGGCTGTCTACGCAACCTCCGGTGGTACGGGCGGCGGCTACTTCCGCTCGAGCATGGACGGTGGCTACGGCATCCGAGGGCGGGCGTCGAGCACGGGATCGTCGGGCGACAACTGGGGTGGCTGGTTTGAGTCCGTGGGCTCCAATGGCAAAGCTGTCTACGCCAATGCTACCGGTGACTACGGCACGGCCGTGCACGCTGTTGCCGAGGGTGGTGAGGGCACCGGTGTTTGGGCCGAGGCCCCCTGGAATGGCCTGATTGCCAAGGGTGGGCTCAACGCCGCGAAGTTCTACGGCGACATCCGTGTTTACAAGTACGGGACGACCACCCAGGTCTTCCGTGTGAACGATTCCACCGGCGTCACGACGGTCGACGTGCTGCAAATTGACGGTGGGGCCGACCTCTCCGAGCGATTCGACGTAATTGAAAGCAAGCGCAAAGTCGAGCCCGGAGTGGTTCTTTGCGTGGATCCCGGTAGCTCGGGCAAGCTCGTTGTCTGCGGTCGTGCCTACGACCGCACTGTGGCCGGTATCGTCAGTGGCGCGGGTGGTGTCAACCCTGGCATGCTCATGGGGCAGAAGGCGAGCATGGCTGACGGTGCCTACCCCGTGGCGCTCACCGGTCGTGTGTACGTCCTGGCGGACGTGTCGAATGGTTCCATCGAGCCCGGCGATCCGTTGACTACCTCCCACGTATCGGGTCATGCCATGAAGGTCACCGATTTCGATCGGGCGCATGGGGCCACGCTGGGCAAGGCAATGACATCCTTGGAATCCGGAGAAGGTCTGGTTCTCGTTCTGGTCAGCCTGCAGTAGCAACGGTGCTCGTGACGGAGGAATCCAATGGAAACCGCGTTTCAGCTTATTTTCGGCGCCGTGACTAACTGCTGTGGTATCTTGCTGCTGGTATCCAGCGTGGTTTCGGGACAGGAGGTGGACGGGGGCCTCGCACTGGACAGTCGCGGTGTGCCCGTCGGGTGCGATTTGATCGAGGGCGACATCATCTTCTGCAACGAAATAGCCAACCGAGCTGCCTATGCCGCGAATCTCTGGCCGGGCGGAATCGTACCCTACGAATTTGACGCCAATGTGAACTCGGAGAACAGGCAGCGAACGATCGACGCCGTTGCGGAGTGGTCCGCGGTCGCAGCAATCTCCTTTGAGCCGTACGATCCGGCAATACACGGATTCAACCACATTCATGTGCGCGACTCATCCAACGATGCTGAACCGAGCAACAGCTCCTTCGTGGGAATGAACGGCGGCGAACAGATCATCAACATCACGAGCTGGGGCTCGAAGTTCATCATCGCGCATGAATTTGGGCACGCGCTGGGTTACTGGCATGAACAGTCCCGTGCGGATCGGGATACGTACGTACAGATTGAATGGGACCGAATCATCGCAGGGAAGGAGAACAACTTCGATAAACACCCGCTTGCAGGAACGTATGGTCCCTACGACTTCAAGTCCATCATGCACTACGGCCAGTGCTCGTTCTCCTGCTGCGGTGCCGATCCTGAGGTTCGTTGTACGACGACCGGTTGCAGTTCGGACCTCGACAACTGCAGGACGATCACGGTACTTCCCCCCAACGCATATCTCCAGGACGACATCGGCAACCGGAGCTACATGAGCTTCTGGGATGGCAAGGTCATGTCGTTCCTCTACCCTGAGGGTGACTGGTACTTCGTCGGCAGTAGCAGCTACATGCTCGGTGCTGGCACCTTTGAGGATCCCTGGGCATATCTGCACCTTGCCTATTCCGCCTGGGCGCCTGAGGGAAGCACTATCTGGATTCTCGAACCGGGCGATTGGGTGATCGGAACGAGCTTGCTTGATCGCCCCATGACCATCGGCGCTGGCGAGGGCATCGTGACGCTCGTTCCGTAGTACCCGCCCTCGGATTCACGGCACGTGGGGCCTAGCGAGACCATCAACCCGTCCTTGGATACGTGGGGTTGTGTGCTCATCTCTGCGGAGCTTGACTTGGGCCGGGATTTCCTGAGTTCGTTCTGAGAGTTGAGTTTCCGTGGCAGGTTCGTAGTGCTAACCGGCGAATAGCAGCCCAGAAAACAGCGTCGGATCCGGTCCCCAAACAGTCTCTACATGCCTTGCCCGTAGAGGTTTCGGGTAACGGGACAGGTTGGGCGAGGCGCCGATTGCTTCGGCGTCATAAACTTGGCATCGTCGACGCAAATCAGAACGTCCCGCCGTGCTCCACCCCTCGACAATCTGCGCTAATCTACGCGGGTTTTCGCCATGATCGCCCAGGATCGGCGCGAGCCCGGCCCTGCGGAGCGTGCCGCAGACGAATGTTCAACGTGTGAATCGGGTCGCCTAACACTCGGTGGAATCAGCGTCGGTGAACATTCAACTCAATAGACACCAGGCACACTCAATGTGAATCCCGGTCTGCCTTCCCTTTGTCGTCATCCAGGAGCTTGCGGTAGCGCTCGACTTCGTCCGGCTGATCCCGCCTTTCGTTGAGCTCGATCAGGGCCAGGAGAGCATTCCGGATGTAAGGGTGCTCCTTGTCGAAGACCTTCAGAATTCCGTCGTACCACGCCTTCAACTCGATGTCGGCCTGATCGAACTCGCCACGGGCCAGCAGCGTCTTCCCGTAGCCGCCACGGAACGTCGCAATGTACCAACTGTCGGGAGGCAGAGCCCCGCGGGCTCGGTCCAGGAGATCGCGGCCGAGGGCTGCGGCTTCGTCCAGCTTGCCGAGGTCGCGCAGCACCGTCGCCAGGTTGAAGGCCGTGATCAGGGTGTCCAGTTGCCCCTCACCGAGCCGCTTGGTCAGTCCCGCAAGCGCCTCGCGATAAAGCGGTTCGGCCTCGTTGATGCGCCCCTGTTGCTTGAGAAGCAGAGCCAAGTCGTTGAGCGAGACCAGCGTATCGGGGTGCTCGTTCCCAAGGGTGCGTCGTTGGCGCTCCAACACTTGTCTGCAGAGAGGTTCGGCCTGTTTCCATCGGCCCTGCTGGATAAGAACGCCGGCGAGATTATTGGCGGACTCCAGGGTGTCCTCATGCTCCTCGCCCAGCGTGGCGCGCCGCACACTCAGCACGTTCCGGAACAACGGCTCCGCTTCTGCAAAGTCCCCTCGTTCTTGGAGCACGAGAGCGAGGTTATTCCGCGCGGCAAGTACCAAGGAGTCATTCGGCGACACAACGCGTGCGAGTGCTGCAAGTACGTTGCGGAAGATCTTCTCCGCGGCAATAGGTTCGCCCATATCCTGGAGAAGAACGCCGCGCTCATTCAGCGCCTGCAGCGTTGCCGACGCCTCATCCCCCAGCTCCTGTCGAAAGAGCGTCACGGCTTGATCGATCTGTTCCTTCGCGCGATCAAAGACGCCGAGCGTACGGTAGCTTCTGCCCAGCGTCAGGTGAAGGACGGCGGTGATCTCCAGACCGACGTTTGAGGGTTCTCGCAGTCCTTCGGCCGCTCGGTCGAGAAGCTCGACGACCTTGACATCGCGCCCCGCGCGTGTGGGGTCCGGCGAAGCGAGCATTTGCTCGAGAAACCGGCTGACCGCTTCCGACTGCTGGGCCGCTAACTTTGCCTTGTCGCGTGCGGTTTCCGTTTCGGCGAGACGCTGCTCGGCGAGACGCTCGGCGGCGACGGCTTTGTCCCGCTGGCGGGCGAGCCTCGATGCCTGGATGCTGGCGTATCCGGTGAAACTGACCAGGAGGAAGAGGATCACGCCCCCGAGTACCGACGCAACTCTATGACGAGCGAGGAATTTGCGAACGATGTACGCCAGTCCCGGTGGCTGAGCGAGTATCGGCTGGCGGAGAAGAAACCGCTCAATGTCCTCGGCCAGCGCTGCGGCGCCGGCATACCGGCGTTCGGGCTCCTTGGCGAGGGTTTTTTGGACGATCGTCCGCAGCTCCGCGGGCGCGGGGAGGGGCTTCTCCCGCAGGGCACTTTCCGACGCGGGCGCGACCGTCAGCGTCGCAGGTTCCTGCTCGCAGATGCGCTGAATGGCGGCCGGCAAGGGAATGCCGCGCAGATCGTAGGGCATTCGGCCGGCGACGAGCTGATAAAGCATGACGCCGAGGCTGTATACGTCACTGCGTGTATCGACATGATCGGCTTCTCCCCGGGCCTGCTCCGGGCTCGCATACGCCAGGGTGCCGCGGATGCGCCCCGTGGCGAGCGAGATCGAGAGCGGGGCGGAGTCATCGTCCACGATGCGCGCCAGGCCGAAATCGAGCACCTTGACCTCGGCGCTGATTCCCTCGGAGAAACTCGATCCGGACGGCGCGTCCTCCACGACTAGAACGTTGGAAGGTTTTAGATCACGGTGAATCACGCCGCGCTGGTGAGCGTAGCTGACCGCCTGGCATACGCGCTGGAAGAGCCGGAGTCGGTCCCGAAGGGAGAGCGGGCCGCCGTCGCCAGCCGGGGCGGACGCAAAGCCGGTCAATGTCTGTCCGCGAACCAACTCCATTGCGAAAAACGGGTGTCCTGCCTCTGTCGCGCCGGCGTCGTAAACAGCGGCGATGTGGGGATGCCGTAAGCGGGCGAGCGTGCGGACTTCGCGCTCGAAGAGGCGGCGGTGGTAGTCGTCGAGTGCGTGGGCCTCACGGATGACCTTCAATGCAACCAGGCGCTGCGTACGCATCTGTTCCGCCTCGAAGACAACGCCCATGCCGCCCCGGCCGATCTCGCGAATGACGCGATATCCCGGCACAGCCAGCTCGGACGGGTCGAACAAACCGGGCCCGCCTTGCGAGACCGCCGCTTGGAGTTTGGCACCGATGGACGTTCCCGCCGAACTGAGTTCTTCCAGCAGTCCGTCAAACTCCCCGGAGTCGTTGTGCCAAAGGGCGG
Organism: Phycisphaerae bacterium; assembly: GCA_024102815.1. Classification (NCBI taxonomy): domain Bacteria; kingdom Pseudomonadati; phylum Planctomycetota; class Phycisphaerae; species Phycisphaerae bacterium. The sequence goes on along the minus strand of JAGFJJ010000047.1, from coordinate 10,931 downwards.
CCAGCGCCCGATCGACACGGTCCGGCAGGTCGTCTGGGATATTGTCGGGAGGTTGCGTGTCCATCGTATCAGCGTTGGCCGCTGGCGCCCGTGAGGTCCCGCCGAAGTGCTTCCACGGCGCGAATGACCCGCATGGACGCGGCCGGGCGCGTGATGCCAAGTTCGGCGGCAATCTCCGATGTCGGCAGTTGGTCAAAGAATGCCAGGGTGATGATCTCCCGATGCTCCTCCTTGAGTCGCCCCAGGGCTGCGAACAGCCGCTGTACGTCGTCCGAGCGCGCCACGGCACTGAGCGGTGATGTCCCGCTGGCCGAAAGCAGTTGCCAGAGCGGCATCGCCTCTGAGAACCCTGTCGCGGCGGAATCCAGCGAATTCAGTGGTGCTTTTCCGACTCCGGGCTTGCGCCGAAGGTGGTCGACCACCTTGTTCGCAACGATTCGCGAGACAAACGCCTTCAGGCCCACGACGGTGCGATTCTCCAGCCGATCCAGTCCCGCGTGGACGGCGAGCATGGCCTGCTGCGCAATGTCTTCGACGGCATTGACCCGGTCGGGATTGGCGGCCAAGCGAGCAGTGACCATTGTTCGTACCTGCGGAAACAATGCCTGTGCGATCCGCTCCCGCGCGCTCGCTGCCGTGTCCGCGACGGCGGCGGCGACCAATTCGTCCGTAATCTGCGCGCTACCCAGCATGGAGGCGCATTATAGCGGCACCCCTGCCGTCCGTAGTCCCACCAGATGCCCTTCCATAGTCGTTTTTACTTGTGCCGCGCAACGGACGGAAATCATCGGGAGCCCTTTTCGCAAATTTGCCGCGTTGCGCTCGTCCCTTTGAAGCGACCTACCTGGAAGGAGACGGAATTTCGCTGATGGCCGCCCTCAGCGGGACCGTCAGCATTCGGGCCGATTCCGGGCAGTACAAGAAATTCGGGGAGTGCTTCTCATGCGCATGCGGATCGCTGTAGTCGCCAATATTCTGATTGCCGCACTGTGCCTTTCGGCGCACGCAGCCGTGCCTCGGCTTGTTCCCTACCAAGCGTACCTCACCGACGGTGGCGGGAACCCCATGGCCGGGCCCGTCGATTTGGACGTTCGTTTCTACGACGACGCCACAGCCGGCAACTTGCTGTACTCGGAAACGCACACCGCGGTGCCGCTTGTCAACGGGGTGTTTACCGTCGAGATCGGATCCCAGAGTGGCTTTGGCGTGCCCGATACCGCGTTCGACGCGACAGAGGTCTGGTTGTCGCTAGCGGTGAATGGTGGCGCGGAGCTTACCCCCCGCGTGCGGATCGGGATGGTGCCGTTCGCTGCCAAGGCGCAGTCGGCCGAGCAGCTCGTTCGCCCATACACCTTCGCACCCGCAGTGGTGGTGCAGTCGAACGGAGACGTCGAAATGGTCGGGGCTTTGGACGTTTCCGGCCGGGGGACGTTTGGCGATTCCATATTCGTAAGTTCTTCCAGCACGGTGGAGATCGCACACGACTCGAACACCGGCATGGAAATTGATCCGAGCGCGCCCACGCTCAAGCTCGAAGTGGATAACACGACGGGGCTCACCGTCGACGCCTTCGGCCGAGTGGGTATCGGCACTGAAACGCCGGTTCACCGTCTGCAAGTGGAGGGACAGGCCGACGAAACCAATCGGGCCGTTATCCAAGGAAGAAACACGTCACCGACCAATCTGCGATTCGGGGCCGAGTTCCTCGCGGCCAGTACGTCCGGTCGCGGCGTGGTGGGGTGGGCGACCGCCACCACGGGGAGCAATTACGGTGTGTACGGGCAGAGCAGCAGCACGAGCGGGCTTGGCGTTTACGGAACCGCGATATCCACGAGTGGGACGAACTTCGGCGTTCGTGGTCGGACCAACAGCTCGAGCGGCTACGCCGGCTATTTCGAAGGAGGTCGAAACTACTTTGAGGGAAACGTCGGCATCGGCAAGCTCGCGCCCAACGCGAAGCTCGATGTGGAGTCGGATTCCGGAATCGCCTTGTCCATCAACCAGTCTGGATCCGCCTCTGTCGGCATTTCCGCGAATCACACGGGAAGCTCCGGAAACGCCGGGAATTTCAGTTGTTCCGGCGCTTCCAACACCGACACCGCCCTGCTGGCGCTCCATGCAGGTCCGGGCAAGGCATTTCTGGCCTACAACTACGGCACCGGTAAGGCGGCGGAGGTCACCGTCGATAATCCGGCGAACAGTGAGCCGGCATTGTCGGTGACGACGAGCGGCACTGGCCCGGCCGTACAGGCCGTGGGACTCGTGGAATCCACCACCGGCGGTTTCAAGTTTCCGGACGGCACGATCCAGACGTCCGCGGGCGGCGGGTTTACCTTGCCCTTCTCGCAGACGGTCAGCAACAGCGGCACGCTATTCAGCATCGTCAATTCGGGAACCGGAAGCGGCATTTCATCGCGGTGTACGGGATCCTCGGGTGGCCCCGGCTTCTTCCAGATTACGAGCTCAAGCAATGACTCGAATGCACTCGTGGGAACGACGTTTGGTAGCGGCAAGGGCGTGGCGGGTTTCAGCTTCGGTACCGGACCGGCCGGATACTTTGAGGTCAATAATGCATTCAGCGCGGCCCCGGCCATCCACGCCAAAGTAACCAACGGCAACGGATACGCCATCAAGGCGGAAGGAGCTATTCAAACGGACTTGTTGGAGATCACGGGCGGTGCCGACCTCGCCGAGCCCTTTGATGTGGTCGGGGATGAGGCCGCACCCGGATCGGTGGTCGTCATCGACGCCGATCGACCCGGCAAGCTCAAGCTCTCAAACAAGGCCTACGACCGCACCGTAGCGGGGGTGATCAGCGGTGCGGGTGGCGTACGGCCTGGCATGGTCATGGCTCAGAGTGGCACGATTGCGGATGGCAGCCACCACATCGCCCTGACGGGCCGGGTGTATTGCCTGTGCGATGCGAGGTCGAAGCCCATTCGGCCCGGAGATCTGCTGACAACTTCGGAAACTCCCGGACATGCGATGCGGGTGGACGACACGACGCGGGCCCAGGGTGCGATTCTGGGCAAGGCAATGACCGCGCTGGACGAAGGCCGCGGTCTGGTGCTCGTGCTGGTTTCGTTGCAGTAATTGCCGCGAAGGAGCGATCACAACATGAACCGAAGCCACAGAGACATCCTGCGGGGAAGCGCCGCGATCCCGGCGGTGGGCGTGATGATTGCGGTGCTGTGCCCGGGGTGCCGGACGGTGGATCGCACGCCCGGATCCATCGCGTCACCCGCCCAGCCTTCGCTGCACGCCTTGGGGAATATGGACGGGGGAGTGACATCGACATTGACTGAAGGTGCGCCGAAGCTCATTCGCTCCGAACACGTCATCGAGGAAGAGATCGACCGCGAGACGGAAGAACGCCGCAACAAGGAAGCGCAGAATCCCGATGGGCTCGCGCGGGAACGCTTGATGCGCCGCCTCGACGAGAACGGGGAGATTCCGCCGAATGCCCTGGTCAAGGCGAAACGGGCCGCAGAACGCATGCCGGAACTGCCCGTCCGTGAGGGGCCTCTTGCCGACGCCGGCATCTGGAGCTGGGAATGGTTGGGGCCGGGCAACATCGGTGGGCGCATCCGCACGATGGTCATCGACCCGCAGGACCCCAGAACCATGCTGATCGGCAGTGTTGCCGGAGGCATCTGGCGTACCGTCAACGGAGGTGCAAGCTGGAGTCCCATCAACGACTTCTTGCCGAGTCTGTCGGTCACGACGTTGGCGATGGACCCCGGCAATTCCAAGATCATCTACGCGGGGACTGGAGAGAGCTTCTCGTCCGACGGCGTCCCCGGAGCGGGGGTCTTCAAATCGACGGACGGTGGGCTGAGCTGGAAGCAGCTTTCCGCAACCGCTCCGACGACCAATCCGACGACCGATCCCTGGGGATACGTCAATCGCGTTGCGGTCAGTCCCTCGGACGGTGACATCATCCTGGCGGCGACCAACAGCGGAATCTGGCGTAGCGACGACGGCGGGGTAGGTTGGCAGCAAGTCACCGTCGAGCGCACGACTGACGTGGAGTTTCGTCCATCCTCAAGCACCAAGGATGTCGTTGCCGGATTGACCGACGGAACGGTGATGTTTTCCGATGATCTGGGTGAGACGTGGAACTTCTCCGACTTTAACGGCGCGCTATTTAGTACGATCGTAAGCACCGCTTTCCAGGCGGATACGGACAGCCCCCCGGCCAATGACACGCTCCTGGTAAGTTCCACGGCCGGATTCGCAGTCGGTGACGTCATTCATGTGGGCATGCCGTCGGCCGCGGAGCGCGCTATTGTTAGAAGTGTCGTCGACGGTGGTACGATCACGGTTTCGGACCTCCAAATGAACCACGCCGCCGGTGCCCTCGTTCGCATCCCGGCCGACATAACCCGCGACGCACTGGCGCAGGCCACGGCAACCGATGGCGACAATGCGCCCGACCTCATCACGGTCGGCAGCACGGCGGCGTTCGAACTCGGAGACGCAATTCGTGTCGGCGACGGACTGTCCACGGAGTCGGCATTCGTCGTTTCGGTGGTCGACGCCACAACCTTGACTGTGACCGACCTGACCAACGCGCACAATGTCGGAGAGCTTGTGCGGACGCGCCGCAGCGGCCGGATGGAACTGGCGTGGGGCTCCGGCTGCACGGTGTATGCGTCAGCCAACATCGGCGGCGGGGCGATCTATAAGTCTACGGACTGCGGAAGATCCTTCAGTTCCTTGGCTGGTACGGACACGATGCCCAACTACCTGTGCTCGAACATTCTGGGCATCGATGATCCGAACAGTTGCCAGGGTGAATACGACAACACGATCTGGGTTGCCCCGAACGACAATGACACGATCGTCGTGGGAGGGATCGATCTTTGGCGTGAGCCCGACACCAGCAACGGTATCTTTCTGGAGAAGATTAGCAACTGGCTGACCTACCACCTCGGCCTGTCCGCTCACGCTGACCAGCATTTCATCATGAGCCATCCCGGTTATGACGGCGCGTCCAACAAGACGGTGTACGTCTGCAACGACGGCGGCATCCAACGCACCGACGACATTCTCAGCCCGTTCCTGGGCGATCTGGGCTGGACGAACCTGGCCAACAACCTGGGCATCACCCAGTTCTACGGCGGAGCAGCTGCCCCGGACGGAAGCGTGATCGTCGGCGGTGCCCAGGACAACGACACGCTCCGCTACACACCGGCTGGAGGAACGGGGAGCTGGTTCCAGGCGGAGACCGGCGACGGGGGATTCGCCGCCGTCGACTTCAGCAACCCCAACGTCATCTACAGCGAATACGTCCGTCTGGCCATTGAGAAGAGCACGAACGGCGGAAACAATTACGGTCCGGCAATCAACGGTTTGACCGACGCCGGTGCCAACGCGCTCTTCATCGCTCCGTTTGTAATGGATCCGAGCAATTCCAAGATCCTCATCGCCGGGGGGGCAAGCATCTGGCGAACGACAGATACGGCGAACAACTGGTCCGCCATTCGTGGCCCGGTTTCTGTAACGCCGCCTGCCGCTACGCCACTGTGCAGTGCGATCGATGTCGCCCCCACGGATTCGGGCCGCATCTGGGCGGGGTACACTGATGGAACGATCTCCCGTACAACAACGAGTGTCACGAACTGGACCAACGTGGGGAACAACGGGTCGGTTTCACCGCCGAACACCTTCGTGACAGACATTGCCATCAATCCCAACAACGCAAGCGAAGTCTTCGTGACCCTCGGTGGATATGCCACAGGTCGTGTCTGGTACACCAAGAACGATGGAACCAGTTGGGAGGACCGATCCGGAACCGGCGATACGGCTTTGCCTCCGGTTCAGGTCAACACCGTACGATTCCATCCGGCCGACCCGACCTGGGTGTACGTGGGCACCGACCTGGGCGTGTTCGCCTCGGAAGACAAGGGGCAGACGTGGAGCCGCACGCCGCGATACGGAACCGTCGGACACGAGGGGCCGGCGAACATGGAGGTGTCGGAGCTGTTTTGGCAGGGGGGGACGCACCTTATCGCCGCGACCCACGGGCGCGGCATGTATCGTACGCAGCCCTTCAGCACAGTCTACGTCGACCAGGCCTACGGCGGACCGGAAGAAGGCACACTTTCCCGGCCTTTCGACACCATAGAAGAGGGAATCAACGCCGCCGGACACGGCACGACCATCTCCATTCGAGCAGGCGATTACAGCGCCGGAACAACCGTCTTTTACAAGAGAGGGCGCATCACGGCGCGCGGCGGCGTGGTCCGCATTGATTGAGAGTGCCAGACGATTGCCCAAGGGATCTTACTATGAAACGATTCGCGCGTCGGTTTATCGCGTTGGCCGGACTCGCCCTGGCCGGATCGGTCTCGCTCTCGGTCTACGGCGCCGTTTCGGGTGGGGGTGTCAGCGCCGGGAATGGGTCGACCCCAATCCAGGTGCTGGGTGGATTCGGGAGCGGGTACTCCATGAATGGCGCGGCTGGCGTTCACGCCGGGCCGGTGGCACGACTGGTTCCGCTGCTACAACCTCCCATACCGGGAGATTCCGACGGCGATAGCGCCATCGATCTGACGGACGCCGCCGACCTGTTCGGCTGTTTGAGCGGTCCCGATGTCATCCTCGGCCCAACCGGAAGCGAAGGGGACTGTCGTCGCGTGTTCGACTTTGACGGTGATTCTACTGTTGCACTGTACGATGTCGCCGAATTTTCCCTGGTTTTCGGCACCGGAAACTGACCACGCCGCCACAGGTCATTCAAGCAAACGGGAGCGTCCTTTCCGCAGCTCGCAAATCAGGTATCAACGTCGAGAGAATGACGCTTGCATTGGCCAAGTTTGATGGTATAATTGCCATATAGCCATGAAAAGGACGCCCAAGCATCCCGTTCAGCGTTACGAAGCCCGGGCTCGGATCGCCAAGGCCCTGGCCCATCCGGCACGCCTGATGATGCTCGACGTGCTGGCCGATCGCGAGTGGTGTGTCTGCGAGCTTACGGATTTGACCCGGCTGGATCAGTCAACCGTGTCGAAGCACCTGTCCGTTCTCAAGCACGCGGGCATCGTGACAGACCGCAAGGAAGGGACCAAGACGTTTTTCCGACTGAAGATCTGCTGTTTGCAGGGCTTATGGGAGTGTATCGAATCGGTGCTGAAGGACAACCTGAAGACGCAACAGGCGGCGATCGGCGTGTAGGCGAGACGATCCGCCCCTTTTTTGTGCGGGTCCATGGCCTTTTGACCATGAACGGCTTGGGCGCACGCGTACAGACGTCTGTAATCCTGGCCGTGATGGTTGCGGTCTTCCTATCGGCCTACATGCTGCCGTTTGAAGTCCTTCCTGTCGCCGGAAAGGCGGGTGCCTCTGCGCGTGAAGCACTGCTCATGTTGCAGGACTATGCGCGGCACCATGTGCTGCTGTGTCTCGTACCTGCGCTGTTCATTGCCGGTGCGATTGCGTGCTTCGTCTCGCAGGCGGCCGTAATGAAGTACTTCGGCGCGCGGGCCCACAAAGTTGTCGCGTACAGCGTGGCGGCGGTTTCGGGGACAATCTTGGCGGCATGCTCTTGCACCATCCTCCCGCTGTTCGCCGGCATCTACAAACGCGGCGCGGGTCTCGGTCCGGCAACGGCGTTCCTTTATTCTGGTCCGGCAATTAACGTCCTCGCGATCATCCTCACGGCGCGGGTGCTTGGCTGGGAACTTGGCGTGGCCCGTGCGCTTGGGGCGATCATCTTCAGCGTCATCATCGGCCTGACCATGCACGTGATCTACCGGAGGGAAGAGGCGGCCCGCGATACTGAGGGCGGTTTCTTCGTGGGCAATGATGACCACGAACGGCCGATGTGGCAGACAATCCTGTACTTCGTCGCGATGATCGGCATCCTCGTGTTCGCGAACTGGAAGGCCCTCGATCCGACCGGCATCGGTGCGGCCATTGCATCGGCCAAGTGGATCATCACGGGCGCACTGTTGCTCGGGCTCCTTTTCATGCTTGGCGCCTGGTTTGCAAAGGACGAACTGAAATCGTGGGTCGCGAGCACATGGACATTCGCCAAGCAGATTCTTCCGCTGCTATTCGTCGGCGTGCTGGTGGCGGGCCTCTTGCTGGGGCGACCGGGGCACCCGGCGTTGATTCCGGAACGATGGATCGCAGGGCTCGTCGGGGGCAACAGCGTGTGGTCCAACCTGTTTGCCTCGCTTGCAGGTGCGTTGATGTACTTTGCGACGCTCACCGAAGTGCCGATTCTCCAGGGACTACTGGGCGCCGGCATGGGCAAGGGACCGGCCTTGGCACTCCTACTGGCCGGGCCGGCACTTTCACTGCCCAGCATGCTTGTGATTCGTTCGGTGATGGGGACGCGGAAGACGCTCGTCTACGTGGCCCTCGTCGTCATTCTGTCGACCGTCGCCGGCATGACGTATGGTTCCATCGCCGCATAGAAGGAGTATCGCCAATGAAGATCGAAGTTCTCGGCACGGGTTGTTCCAAATGCAACCTGCTCGAAAGCACTACCAGGAGAGTCGCCGATAGGCTCGGACTCGAATACACGCTCGAGCATGTAAAGGACATCCGCAAGATCACGGACTACGGCGTGATGATGACGCCGGCGCTCGCGATTAACGGCCAAGTCAGGGTCACCGGTAAAGTCCCCAGCGAATCGGAACTTGAGAGGCTCCTCACCGCATAAATGAACCTGGCCGTACCGCGGCAGGAGAAGAACGATGAAAGTGAAGACAATCGGTACCGTGTTCCTCCTGGCCTTCGTCGCCGTCAGTGTGGCGTATCTGGTAATCGATGAAACCGGAAACGACGATACTCCTGCGGCCGTGGTCGCAGAAAAGCCTGCATTGGGTGTCGAATCACGAGAGCGGGCGCCCGGGGGCGGTCAGCCGGCACCAGCGAACCCTGAAAATCAAATGGCGCAAAGCGCGCCCCGGATTGAATCAAGCCACAAGGTGATTGCCTACTATTTCCACAACACCCAGCGTTGCATGACCTGCAACAAGATCGAGCGGCTGTCGGAAGAAGCACTGCGCGAGAAGTTTGCAACAGCGTTGAATAATGGTGACCTCGAATGGCGCGTCATCAACATGGAGGAACCTCCGAACACCCATTTCGTGGAGGATTTTCACCTCGTCGCGAGCTCCCTGGTTCTCGTAGACCTGCATGACGGCCAACAGCGCGCCTGGACCAACATGGAGAAAGTCTGGCAATACGTGCACGACGATGAGGCCCAGTTCAAGCAATATGTCGCGGATCAGACCCGCAAGTACCTGGAGTCGTAGCTGTGTCGGCTGATTTGTGGGCGGCGATCGTAGCGGCGGCTTGGACGGGTATTCTCACGGCCATAAGCCCCTGCCCGCTCGCCACGAATGTCGCAGCGATTTCGTTCATTAGTCGACGCGTGGATAGCCCGCGAGCAGCGTTCCTGACAGGGATGCTTTACACGCTCGGCCGAAGCCTCGTGTACGTGGCGATCGCGACGATCCTTGTCGGTAGCTTACTGTCGGCCCCTACGGTTTCGATCACGCTCCAGAAATACATGAACAAGCTGCTTGGTCCAATACTGATCCTGCTCGGGATGGTACTGCTGGACTTGATCGCGCTCCCGGCGCGCGGCTCCGATCTTGGCCAACGGGTCGGGCAGAGGGTGGCGGACTGGGGTGTTTGGGGGGGACTGCTGTTAGGAATTGTCTTCGCGCTTTCTTTCTGTCCGGCCTCGGCGACGCTCTACTTTGCCGGCCTGATTCCCTTGGCGGTCAAATATGAGTCGAGCCTGATGCTGCCGGCCGTGTTCGGGATCAGCACGGCGTTGCCGGTCCTCCTTTTCGCTATCCTCATCGTGACCAGTGCCAATGCGATGGCGAAGGCCTTCAACCGCATCAGCGCGTTCGAGCGCTGGGCCCGCCGACTCACGGGCGTCATCTTCCTGCTCGTGGGTGTCTACTTTTCTCTCGCGTTCATCTTCAAAGTCGTGCCGACCAGCCTGGGATGACGCCAACCCGGCGACGGGCAGCGGGCCGCCGCCTCGACAAAGTGCCCAACAAGGCGCTGGCCGATCCTACGAGGATCGGCGGCTGGTGGGCCGCAAAGTCTGCCGAGGCGAGTTCTGATCGGTCACGGACAAATTCGTAGTTCAACGGCAGTCGGGGAAGAGTTACGGCTATTCCGTGATTCCCAGTCTTCTTGATGCGACTTCGAAGACCGGAGCTGAGCCGCGAAATCCGATGTGCACCGATGAACAAACCGAGTGCAACGGCTGTTGAGCTCCGGCCGACCCGATCCTTAAAGACAACCGCCACCGTTTTTTGGCGATGGCGGGAAAACCTCGCCGAACGTAACCCTCTTCGAAGCGCTCTCGCGCACTGGGCAAACGGAGCGATCGACACATGACGAAGTCCGGAGGTTTGTCCTGTTTCGTACTGCCCCGCCAATCGGCGGAGTAGTACTCGGTACATCCCGCGACCGCCCCTGCGCAAGCGTGGCTTGACAAGGGAGCCTATTTCCCTGCACTCGCCGGCGTATCTCCGGGTTCCACGATGCAGCGTAGACTCGCCAACGCGGCCGCGTGTATCTGTCCTTAGGCGATCCCGCTCACGTGCGGAGGCGGCGCAACCAATGCGGCGGCACAAACGACTCACTCAACTGGAAGGGGATCCCGATCCACGGTGTCGTCACCGTGTCGCAGAATGCATCACGCAGCACGGATAGAGTGAGGCATGGTCAGAACCTACGAGAAGATGGACGACTCGCCTGCGGTCGCCCAGAATGGGCAGGTTAGGACCAAACCGCGTGTAGTGGATCTGATCCTCGATCTCGCTAGCCGCCATATTTCATGAGTTGTCGAATGAGACGGGCTGATTCGTTGTGGTCGGGCGTGCGAGCGGGCCGGGGACACACCGCCCCCTTTCCCCCGTGCTGATTTCGATTGTCGGTTACGGATG